>DASVQQ010000039.1 GCA_036389035.1 Jatrophihabitans sp. | reverse complement strand
GGCAGCGCGACGCAACGGCCAGCCGTCCTCCACGACACAACGGGCCAGGCGCAGACGACCGAGTTCTGACAACGGGGCATTACGGTGGGACACGAAGACCTCCGGTGGTGTGCGTTCCTCGACAGCTCGCACTTCACTCGGAGGTCTTCGCCTTGTCAGCCAGCCACGCCGTCACCAACGTCTGTGGTCAGTACAGCTAGCGCTCACCGCTACTGTTGGTCACCAGAGCTCTCGAGCTAGAGCGCCTAGCGATCGCACCCACTGACGGGAACGTACATATCCACCGGGCCAGCTTTGGTTGACCCGGTGCGCCCTTTCCTTACCGGCTAACCCTCACCGTGCTGGTTACCTGAATCCAAGGAAGGCGGGTCGGCGTTAGATTGACCTTCCTGAGCGGAAGGTATGCTTTCCAATTCCAAAGGCTTCTTATTCTCGATGGCCTTCGGCTGCCCGTTTTGAACCGTCTCGACAATTTGTTTGGTGTTTGAAATCGCAGTCTCGATCTTATACGCCATGTCGTTGTAGCCTGCAAGAAAAAGTGACGAAGCCGCAAAAAGCGCTAAGAACTGCTTCCCGGCCTTAGACCTCGTGACGCGCTCAAACAAGTCCGGTCGTGTAATGCCAGTAGCGATAACCCGCTCAACGACACTCGACACACCCCAGGCACCCGTGATGGTGAACTCGTCGATTGCCTGATCCATGCTTTCGATGTGTTGCCGAAGAAACAGTCGAAGGTCAGCAGGCAAGTCTTCTTCCGTGTCAACTATGGACCTCAAGTCTGCCAGCTTATCCTTTAGCAATTCCAACGATGTATCAGGCCAGTCACGCCCTAAGTGTGGACCATCAAGAGCGAGCGAAGCAGCGTAAAGACCGTGAACCTGCGCTTCGCTTAGCAGGAACCCGCTTTCTGTAATCGCACCGGTCCACCGCACATCATTCATCATGACTGCCCGCTGCCAATAAGGGGCTGCCCACAGTAGAGCGCTCGTATTCTTTCCGGAGACTCGCACTCCTTTCACGGTCTCCCTGTACAGGGAGATCACTGCGGGCATGTGGTCGAGCACGGTCTCCTCAGAAGTGCCGATCGCAACCGCCCAAGCCCCCAGCCAAGACGTTGCGTGCGGAGGCAGGGCGACGATATCGGACAGAAGTTCGTGAAGTTGAATGGCCGGGTTCATGTAGTCGCCTCGCGCATCTGCAGATGCATAAAGCACGCGTCCGCAGGCCCGGCTACCTAGCAGGCACCAGCGTAGAAGGCCACGACGCACGTATCCATGACCGAGCGCTCCTGTGTGAACCGCTATAGCAGCGCTGACCTGCCCGGTCGGCGCTGAGCCGAGACGTTCGGGTCGAGCCCGGCGGCAGCATCACTTCTCTGACCCCGCGCGGGTCGTACCAGACGAGACCCTTAACGACTTAGGTGGTCGTACTCGGAGGACTCCGCGCCGCCGGACAGGGTGGCGTAGCCGGGGCCGCGGTCGAAGAATGGTGGGTCGACCGGTCTGGCCGCGGCAAGGCGTGCCCGCAGCTCGATGGTGGCCGCGGCGTCCACGGCCAGCTCGTCACCGGCGCCGGTCAGCACCACGCCGTAGTCGGCGCGGGCCGCCGCGGCCGACACCTTGCCCCACCGGACGTCACGCAGCACCGCCTCGGCAGCCCGCCGCAGCGGGTCGCCCCAGCCACCGCCGCCGGTGGTGCGGATCCGGATCACCTCACCGGCCCGGACCGGCTCGGCGTCGGCGAGGGCGTCCACCACCCGCTCGTTGGGCCCGCCGGCGTCGATCACGACCGAGAACGGCTGCCCGGCCTTGCCGCCGTTGACCCCCCAGCAGGCCAGGATCGACCGGTCCGCGATCGACATGAAATGGCCGTCCTTGAGCATCCGGATGTGCTTGTCGTAGCCCAGGCCGCCGCGGAACTCGCCCGGGCCGCCGGAGTCCACCGCCAGGCCCAATCGCTCGACCAGGAAAGGAAACCGGGATTCGGTGAACTCGGTCGGCAGGTTGCGCGAGTCCGGCACGACGTGAATGGTGTCCTCGCCGTCGGCGTAGTAGCGTCCGCCCGAGCCGCCGCCGAGCACCTCGCGCATCAGGTACGGCCGGCCGTCGGTGTCCTCGCCGTAGACCCCGGTGTAGCGGATGGTCTCCTGGTCGGCCGGCATCCGGCCGTCGACCGCCTTGGCCAGCACCCCGGCCAGCACTCCCAACAACCGCAGGATCACGAAGGTCCGGGCGTTCGTCGGCGCCGGGAACACCGGGGTGAGCAGCGTGCCGGGCGGCGGGAACCGCATCTCGATCAGCGGCACCACCCCCTCGTTGACGTCGAGCTCGGCCATCCGCTCGGGGCTGTCGGCGAGATTGCGCAGCACCGGCGCCAGCCACTTCTTCAGAAAGTTGCCGTCGGCGTAGTCGCCGCAGTGGTTGATCGGTCCCTTGGCCTGCGGCGCGGTGCCGTTGAAGTCCAGGATCAGCCTTTCGCCACCTGGGTCTTCGGCGCCGGTCCGGGTGAGCGTGATCCGCTGGGTGTGCAGCTTCGGCGGCTCCACCCCGTCGTGCTCGGCGTAGTCCTCCCAGGTCCAGCTGCCGACCGGGATCTTGGTGAGGATCTCGCGCCGGTAGGTCTCGGTGGTGCGGTCGACGATCTGGTCGAAGCACGCCTCCACGGTGCCGCGGCCGTAGCGCTCGAACAGCTCGGACAGCCGGCGTGAGCCCATCAGGCACGCCGAGCACTCCGCGTCCAGGTCCGCCGCCAGCGAGTCCGGCATCCGCGAGTTGCGGGTCATGATGGTCAGCGCGGCGCGATTGGGCACGCCGGCATCCCACAGCTTGATCGGAGGCACCATCAGGCCCTCCTCGAAGACGCTGGTGGCCGAGCTGGGCATCGAGCCCGGCACCGCGCCGCCGATGTCGTCGTGATGGCCGAAGGCCTGCACGAACGCCACCACTTGCACGTCGTCAGCAGCCCCGGTTTCGCCTTGCACGAAAACCGGAACCGTCACGCACAGGTCGGGCAGGTGGCCGATGCCGCCCTCGGAGCGGTAGACGTCGTTGTGGAAGTACACGTCCCCGGGACGCATCTCGGCGAGCGGGAAGTCCCTGGCGATCGGGTGCACCAGGGCGGAGTAGCTGCGCCCGGTCAGCTTGCGCAGCAACCGGTCATGGATGCCGGCCCGGAAGTCGTGGGCGTCGCGGATCATCGGAGATCGGGAGGTGCGCGCGATCGCCGTCTCGACCTCCTGCTCGACGGCGGCCAGGCTGCCCTGCACGATCTCCAGGACGATCGGGTCCACCGTCACGCCGCGGTCGGCGGTCAGCGAGTCGGTCGGTGGGCTTGCGTTCATGCTGTCGCCTCGCGGCTGATCAGCAGGTTGGCGTAGTCGTCCACCCTGGCGCTGAAGCCCGGATGCAGCGGCACGGTCGAGCCGAACTCCTCGATCACCGCGGGGCCGGTCAGCAGGTCGCCGGGACCGAGATCCGCCCGCCAGTACAGCGGCGTCGGCAGGTAGCGCCGGCCATCGAAGCACACGTCGCGGGTGCCGGTGCGGGCCCGCTCGACATCGCCGGCGGGCGCGTCGTGCCGGCGCAACTCGGGACGGCGGATCGGCCCGATGCCCGAGACCCGCAGGTTGACCCACTCGACCTGCTGGCTGGGCTGGTCGCGAAAGTCATAGCCGTACAGGCCGCGGTGCGCGTCGTGAAAGGCCAGCGCGACGGCTTCCAGAGCCGATCGGGTCAGCTCGCCTTCGGCCACCGGCACCCGGACCTCGAAGGCCTGGCCGAAGTAGCGCAGGTCGGCCGAGCGGAGGAACCGGTGCCGCGACTGGGCAAAGCCCTCTCGATCGAGCGCGGCGGCGGCCTGGCCGGTGAGCGCGGCGAAGCTGGCGCTGACCTCGACCGGGTCCAGCTCGGCGTGCTTGGCCACCGCGGTCTGCACGTAGTCGTTCTTGACGTCCACGGTGAGCAGCCCGAAGGCCGAGACGTTGCCCGGGTCAGGCGGCACCAGCACGCCGCGCAGGTTGAGGATGTCGATCAGCCGGCACAGCAGCAGCGAGCCCGACCCGCCGAAGGTGGTCAGGGTGAACTCGCGGACGTCCAGGCCCCGCTGGACGGTGATCTGGCGCAACGCGTTGGCCTGGTTCCAGGCCGAGATCTCCAGCACGCCGCTGGCGCAGGCCGCGAGCTCCAGCCCGAGTTCGGCCGCCAGCTTGGTGAGGCCGGTTCGGGCGGCGGCGTTGTCGAGCGGGATCTCACCGCCCAGCAGGTGCGGCGGTATCCGGCCCAGCACCAGGTGCGCGTCGGTGACGGTGACCTCGGCGCCGCCGGTCCCGTAACACAGCGGGCCCGGGTCCGCGCCGGCCGACTTCGGGCCGACTTTCAGCGCGCCCTCCGGCGAGATCCAGGCGATCGAGCCGCCGCCGGCCCCGACGGTCACCACGTCGATCATCGGGATCTTGGACGGGTAGGCGCCCACGGTGCCCTCGGTGGTCAGCGTCGGCTCGCCGTCCAGGACCACCGAGACGTCGGTCGAGGTGCCGCCGCCGTCGCAGGTGAGCACCTGGGCGAAGCCGGCGTTGGCCGCGATCATCGCCGCGCCGAGCGCGCCGGCGGCCGGGCCGGACAGCACCGTCGTGATGGGCTGGTGCACCACCTCGGCGGCCGACAGCACGCCGCCGTTGGACTTCATCACGTAGAACGGCACCTCATGCCCCTCGGTGAGGGCGTCGAGGCGGCGGGTGATGGCGCCGACGTAGCCGGCCACCTTGGGCTTGACCGCGGCGTCGACCAGCGTGGTCATCGACCGCTCGTACTCGCGGTACTCGCGCAGCACCTCCGACGAGATCGAGACGACGGCCGAGGGGTGAACGGTCGCGAGGATGTCGCGCATCCGCTGCTCGTGCGCCGGGTTGGCGTAGGAGTGCAGCAGGCAGACCCCGATCGTGTCGATGCCCTTTCCTTTGAACCACTGGGCGATCTCGATCGCGCCGGCTTCGTCGAAGGGCCGGACCTCGGCGCCGGTGTAATCCAGCCGGCCACCGACGGTGCGGACCCGGTCAGCCGGCACGATCCGCTCCGGCTTCACCCAGAAGTAGCTGTTGCCGTAACCGTCGGGCACCGACTGCCGGGCGATCTCGAGGATGAACTCATAGCCCTCGGAGGCGATGAAGCCGAGCACCCCGACCTTGCCTTCGAGCAGCTGGTTGGTGGCCACCGTGGTGCCGTGGCAGACCGCGCTGAGCGCCCGGCTGGCCTGCTCGCGCGGGATGGCGAGGATGTCGAGCACCTTGTCGATTCCGGCCAGAAAGCCCTGCGCCGGATCGGCCGGGGTCGAGGCGATCTTGGTGCTGACCAGCTCACCGGTCTGCTCATCGAAGGCGACCACGTCGGTGAAGGTGCCGCCGGTGTCGATGCCGACCCGGATGCGGCGCTGCCCTGACATGCCAGCAGTCAACTGTGGGTAGGCAGCCGGCTGCTTCGGCGAATACTGCCCGAGCCACCGCTCTTTCCTTGGCACGTCCGCCGAGCTTCGCCCCACCCTCGCCCCGGCTCGCCTCCAAGATCGGATGCTGACCTCACCGATGCCTATCTGTGTCTGGAGCACTGCGCCGATTCGTGGGAGTGTGATGCCTATCACGGCAATCGTACGTATTGCCCGTATCGGAGGGTCGGATGATCACTGAAAGACTCAGATCGCTGGCAGCGCGACGTTGGTGGGCAGGGGGTGCCGCCCTCGCCATACTGGCGGCCGGCCTTGCCGTGGCCGGTCCGGGGGGCAGCGCCCAGGCGGCCGTCCCGGACAGGTTCGGCTTCGTGCTCTGGGACGGCAGCACGCCGGTGGCCTCGGGCACCTCGCCGGCGGCGACCACGGTGACCGTCATCGGCGTCGGCCGGTACCAGGTGATCTTTCCCGGACAGGCGGCGGCTGGCGGGGTAGCTCACGTGACAGCGATCAACAACGCGCCGCACTGGTGCCAGGTGGACAGTTTCGGCCCGTCCGGCGCGGACGAGAAGGTGCTGATCAGTTGCTATCGGGTCGGCGGCGCGCTCGACCCCTCCTCGTTCAGCGCGATCTTCAGCAGCAGTTCAGGCCCGGCCGCCGGGCCGGGGCAGTTCGGCTACGTCCACTCCCAGCCCAGCGGCGCCCTGATCAGCCAGTACAACTCGGCAGGGGTCGCGAACAGCGTGACCCCGACCGGCGTCGGGCAGTGGCTCGTCAAGTTCCCCGGCCTGGCCACGCCCGGCCCGACCGACGGCAGCCTGCAGGCCACCGCTGTCAGCCCTCAGATACCGGCCCGCTGCAAGGTGGGCGCCTGGGCGTCCTCAGGCAGCGGCCAACAGGTCAAAGTCTTTTGCTTCGGCGCCGGTGGCGCGCCGCTGAACACCCAGTTCACCCTGACCTACCAGTACCAGCGATCCCTGTACGGGGCACTCATACCGCCGAAGTACTTCGGCTACCTGTGGAACAGCCCGCCGCTCGGCCCGCCGTCGACCAACTTCAACAGCCAGGCCGGCCCGGGCGTCAACACGATCGCCAGCGGCGGTGTCGGCCTGTCCATGGTGCGGTTCCCAATGCTGGCCGTGCCGCCGGACACCGTTCAGGTGACCGCGGCCGGCGGAGGCTCGGAGTTCTGCGGCCTGAGCTGGTTCTGGGTCCACAGCCTCTCGGAGGTCATCGTGCGTAACGTCAACTGCTTCACCAACGCCGGCGCTCCGATCAACACCGGATTCCTGATCAGCCACAACTCCCGCAACTGAGTCGCGAGCGGGCCTGCGCAGTTCGTGTTCCATCATGCGGTGAAGGCCGGCCGTGCTCGGTTGACTGAGCACGGCCGGCTACCGGCTCGGCCGGCTACCGGCTCGGCCGCCTGCGGGGCTGCCGGTGTGGCTATACTTGATAAGCTATTTGTAGCCACAGTCTCGCCGGCGGGAGTTTCGATGGACGTAGGCATCAGAGAGTTGCGAGACAACCTCAGCCGTCACCTGGCCTCGGTCCACGACGGGCACACGGTCACGGTGACCGACCATGGCCGGCCGATCGCGCGAATCGTGCCGATCGGGCAGCCCACCAGGCTGGAGACCCTGATCGCCGAGGGCCGGGTGGCCAAGGCCGCTCGCCGTAAACGTCCCGCCCCCGATCCCTTGCTCGCAGGGGGAACGGTCTCTGACCTCGTCCGTGACCAGCGGCGGTGATCGGCTATCTCGACACCTCAGCCTTTGTCCCGCTGCTGATCGCCGAGCCGAGCAGCCCGTCCTGCCGTCGCTTCTGGGACGACGCCGACACGGTCGTAGCAAGCCGGTTGATGTACGTCGAAGCCGCGGCTTCCCTTGCCCAGGCGAGGCGGCTGAACCGGCTCACCACTCGAACGCACCGCGGCGCGCTCACCTTGCTCGATCAGCTATGGGAGCAGGTCGATGTCGTGGAGGTGGACCAGCCGGCAGTCGTCCGGGCCGCGGCGCTGGCCGAGCAGCAGCTCGGACTTCGAGGCTATGACGCTGTGCACTCCGCCGCCGCCGAGAGCGTCCTAGACGATGACCTGGTCGCGGCGGCCGGTGATCGGGAGTTGCTGGCCGCCTGGTCGAAGCTGGGACTGGCCACGTACGACACCAACGCGCCCTGAGTCGCGGTCGCTGTCGCGGTCGCGTCAGGCGCCGATGAGGCGGTCGATATGGCCGCGAATGAGGTTGGCGATACCGGGCGTGGCCACCTTCACCTGCAGGATGTGCTCCTCGCGGCGAGGGTCGTCCGGTCGAAAATCCTGATTGGCCATGAAGGATTCGACGATCACCAGGATGCCGTCGAAGAGCGGGCGAAGCTTGGTGACCTGCACCTGGCTGTGCGCCAGTTCCCTTCGGATCTTGCCGCCCTTGATCTGGAATGCTCGCTGGTCGGTGACGACTATGACGCGGGTGTTGAAGGCAGTGTCGGAAGCGATGACCAGCGGAACCTCGCCGCTGGCCGACAGGATCTTGCCGATCGCGTCGGCTTCCTTCCCGAAATCGCGTTCGGCCGATCGTCGTTGGGATTTCTCATCCGGTGGGGGTGGCTCGAACGCCTCCTGCACCTGACTCGCGATATCCCCGGTCCGCTGGGCAGCGCCCTCGGTGGCGGGAGGTCCCGCAGGCGTTCCGGCCATCGGAGCGGACGGCGTCATCGTCGGGTCGGGCACGGGCGCGCCGCCCCCCGGCGGGGACGGCCGCGCCGGCGCTGACGGCTGTGGCGGTACCGACGGCGGTGGCGGCGGCGGCGCTGGAGCGTCGTCGACAGTGATGCCGAAATCGGTCGCGATGCCGGCCAGGCCTGCGCTGTATCCCTGACCTATCGCACGGAACTTCCACGCGCCGGCGCGGCGATACAGCTCGCCGCAGAGAAACGCGGTTTCGGCGTTTCCCTGCATGGGAAAGCGCGCCAGCTGCTGCTCGGTCAGCGCGTCGACCATGGACAGCTCCAGACCCGAGATCTGACCCAGGGTCGCTCCGCTGACCGATGCTGTGATCATGACCCGGGCGACGTCGGCAGGCACCCGGTCCAGGTCGACGTCGATCCGGTCGAAGTCCTGGCCGGTCTGGGACTTGGTCAGGTGCGCCACGGCGCCGGAGGGATGGCGAGGCTGGTTGTAGAAGACGAAGTCCTCCTCGACGCCGACCTTGCCATGTGCCTGCAGCAGCAGCGCGGACAGGTCCAAATCAGCCGGCCCGGGCGCCTGCGACCAGCGCAGCGTCATCCGCACCGCGGCGGCGGACACCGCGATATTGCTACCCATCCGCATCTCGGTCACGCCGCAGATGCTGTCACACACGCTCTGAGGAGCAGGGCAGGCCTCTCAGAGACGGGGCTCTCAGAGGACAGGGCTCGTACAGCTCCTGGCCTGGATCTGGCCGGCCGGTGACAGGACGGCCGCGAAGTTCAGCGATCACTGCCGGCACCCCGTGCGCGCCGCTATGGTTCGCATGTGAAATCGCAGTTGAATTCTGCCGCCGGCATGGGCACGTCCGAAGAATCCGCGCAGGCGGCGGCTGAGCCGTTGATCGGAGTGCGGTCCTGGCCCGGGGCGGTCAGCTCGTATCGGATCGACGGCACCGAGCAGTCACCGAGCCTGTCGGTCACCGTCTCGGCTCCGGCCGTGCAAGGGCCGCACGGGCCATCCGGGCCGTTCGAACCATCCGACCCCCTCGACCCATCCGGGACCCCCGCCGAGCGGGCCGCTCGGTACCGGCTGATCTGCTCGCAACTGGACCAGCCCGGGCTCACCGTCTCACTGCTGAGCACGCTCAACCCGGGCCTGGCGATACCGGTCGCCGATGGCGCGTCCTCGCTACGGCGTCACGCGGCCGCTGCCGAGCTGCTGGCCTCGGCCACCGCAGCCGTCACGCCGCCCGACCTGACAAGCGTTGGCACGCTTGAGGAGCTGATGGACAGCTATGGCGTGCCGGCGCAGATCCTGGCCGCGGCTAACGCTGACCGGCCGTTGAACAGCCTGCTCGCTGCCGGGCAACCTCTGGTAGACCGGGCCAGCCCCACTGAGCCCGACACCGTTCCGTCCGACGCCGAGCCGTCCGACAGCGAGCCCGACACTGAGCCGTCCGACACCGTTCCGTCCGACACCGTTCCCTCTGATTCCAGCAGTCTGGCCGAGGTCGCCGGCCGGCTGGGCATCACACCAGAGCAGCTGCTGGAGGACAACCGCAGGCTGCTGCTGGCCGCCGAAGCGTCCTGGGTGCTGCCCGGTGTGGTGGCGCTGCCCGCTGACACCGCACTCAGCCGCCCACTCGCCGTGCTGGCCGGTGACGGCCCGTTGACCGCCTCGGAGGCGCAGGCCCAGCACGGCTGCCCGTCCGAGATCTTCGCCGCCCTCAACGCCACGGTGCTCGGCGTGCTGGAGCCGAGGGTGCAGCTCAGCATGGGCGCCACGACAGTCACCACGGCGCGGCACGACACCCTCAGTGCCGTGCTCCGCCGGCTCGCCGCGGCGGGGGCCCGGCACACGGTCGCCGAGCTGCTGGCGGCCAACGCGTCGACGCCGCTGTTCCGCCCGGGCGCCCGGGTGCTGCTGCCACCACCACCGGTCACACTCACCGCCTCGGAACAGCTTGTCGGGACGTTTGCCGCGCCTGCCTTCGAACTCGCGATCACGCTGCGCTTGGAACGCCCGGCAGCCACCGGTCCGGCCGGAATCCGGGAGGCAGCACCCGTGCCGGAGCCCGAGCCGACGCCCGCGCCGGTCGAGCAGGTGGAGCAGGTCGAGCAGGTCGAGCACGTCGACTCGGTGGTGCCTGCCCCCGCCCAGGACGCGGTGTCCTTCGGGGCATTCGTCGATGCCTGCCTGGTGGCCGTCCCGAGCATCCGGCTGGCCACTCCCCGGCAAGGCACCGCTCAGCCAGCCGGCGCTGAGCAAGCCGGCAAGGCTGACGCCCTGTGGGCCGTCGTCTTCGGCGGCCAGGGGATCACCAGCGTGCGGCTGCAGCCACCGGCCGGTCACGCCGACGCGCGGTACCTCGCGCCACGGCCGCTCTACACCGCCCCGTTGCACTTTCAGACACCGGTCAGCGAGCTGACTGACCTCGGCGCTCTGGGACAGCCGACGCAGCAGACCTTCCACGACGTCGACGCCGAACGCTGGGCGCGCCGCTTTCTGACCGATCTGGACCGTTACCTGGACGCGCCGTTCGCCACCCTGCTGAGGGATCAGGCGCCCGAAGCCCTGCTGGAAGTGCGGCACGATCTCGCCGATGCGATCGCCGCCGACGCCGCCGTGGTGCTGGCGCCGGACCCGGCGCCAACGCCGGCTCCAGCCCCGACGCCTGCCCCGGCAGCCGAAGCTGACGGATCCGCCGAGGCCGCCTGGTTGCCACCGGCCCGGGCGGCGCTTGCCTCGGCCTGCCGGAACAGCCTGGCCGGTGGGTACGGCTCGGTCACCGTCCAGCATTCGGTGGTCGCCGTGACCGGATTCGGAAAGGACCGGACGCCGGCCGCGCGGCTCGGTGGCGTTGTGCGGGCAAACGGTGTGGCGCAGCCGAGCACGACTGAGCTGAGCCAGCAGGACGGCTGGTCGACCTTCGCTCTGCAGACCTCCCAGCAGGACGCCTTGCGGCACGGCGACACCAGCGTCACCGTGCACTGCGACCAGGTCTTCGACTCGCTGACGATCGATGGCGGCACGGCCGACCAGGGCCAGGTCACGCTGTCGTTCGTGCGCCCGCTCGCCGGCGACTACCTGCCCAAGGACGTCAGCGCCGACCTGGGCGACCTCGAGCTGCCGCTCGCCCAACGGCTGCGCCCTGCTCCGCCGGCACTGAGCGAGGTCTCCGCGCAGCCGAGCTGGACAGGGCCCGGCCAGCCAACCCTGAACCAGGCAGCCTATTGGACACTGGCAGTCCGCTACAGCCACGAGCACGCCGCGCACGACGAGGTGCGGCTCTCGGTCTGGCACCCTGCCCTGCCCGACGCCGCTCCGCACGCTGCCAGCGCACCCGGCACGACGCTGGCCGAAGCACTGGCTGGTTACGTCACTGTCGCCGATCAACTGGCGGAGCTGCTGAGCTGGAACACCAAGCCACCGAAGGGGCGCGACGTCGCGACCGCGCGGCAGGTCCGCGAGAACGCCACGGCGACTCTGGGCAACCTCGTCGGCGCAGTCGCCGAGGCTTGGGCCGGCCACCCCGAAAGGTCCCCTGCCGCTGGCGTGAGCACCACTGGCCCGAGCCCGGCGAGCGCGGACGGCGACAAGCGCCACGAGTACCGGCTGCGAGCCGGCTACGGGTGGAACGCCGAGGGCGAACGGCAACTGGAACGGCTTGTCGTGACGAGAGATCGAGCGGCCGCAGGTCGACACGCCAGCGACTGGCCGGTGATCACGTGGGAAAGTGACGATCAGCAGGAGGCATTGACAGCGGGACCTGCGCTGGACGGTCAGCGCGACTACACCCCGGCTCGGCCGGTCGCCGCGTCGCAGCCGCTCACCTTCCGGCTGGAGTGGCCGGGCTTAAGCGTGGCGACCCAGTCGATAGGTCGGGCCGAGGTCACGGTCGCCCGCAACGCGGTGCTGCGGGCAGGCACCCGTACCAGTCCGGATTTCGTGCTGGCCTTGCCGAGCCACACCAGCGACAGGGTGAGCCCGGCCAATGTCTGGACGCAGGACATCGCGTTGAGCGGCGCCAGCGTGGAGCAGGCGTTGCAGGCCTGCTTCGACACGCTGTTCGGCTCGCAACCGCCGTTCGACCCGCGATCACCCAACGCAAACGGCCGAGTCACCGTCGCGATCCGGTACAGCTACCTGCTCACCACCCCAGGTCCGGACGACCCCGGGCTGCGCACCGAGCTGTCGGTGGCCTTCGCCGAGGCGGCGCTGTCCCACTCCGAGCTGGCCGGTGACCTTGCCCGCGTGCTCAAAGACTGGTGTGAGAAGGTCAAGCCGCCCGTCGACGGCGCCGAGTGGCACTTTGGCCTTACCTTGCTGTCACCGCGCGACGGCGAGCCGCCGCTACTGACCCTGGACCGCTTGGTGTTCGCGCTTCCCGCGACGGCGAAGTAGTCCTCGGTCTCGTCCCGAGCCATTTCCCCATGACGACAGCCAGCGATCAGACCGCTCACAGCGCGGCGAAGGCTCGCTCATCGCCTGGCCGGCTGCCTGCCGCATTCCGAAGCAAGTCCGCTTTGCCCAAGGTGGCCGGAACAGTGCTGGCGATAGTGCTGGGGCAGTGGCTGCACCAGCGCGGGGTCTGGCACCTCCACCCCGGCGACCAGCGGTGCTCCGCTCACGCTGCGAGACTGCGGGAAGGAGGCAACTGATCCCGGCGGCCCGGACGGTGGCGTGGTGGCCGGGCTGGACTGGCCCTCCGGTGAATGGGCACTGCGAACGCCCGCCCCGGCCTATGTCTGTATCGCCAGTTTCGGCGGATCCACCCTGACCGTGGAGCAGGCCGGCAGCCCCCTCACCGTGCAGCCGGCCCGGTTCACGGTGCCGCAGGGCGGCGGGGTGCTCCCAGTGACCCTCACCGTCACGGCCAGCGGCACCACCACCCTGGGGCTGCGAGTGGTCAGCCCGGCCGGCAAGTGGCAGCTCCTACGGACGGTCGCCCTGGTGGTGGCAGACGGCGAGCGGTGGCATCTCGAGCGGGCCAGCTGAGCGGCTCAGCCGAGCTTGAACGACGTCCGGGCCTCGCCCAGCAGCCGCTCGGCGTTCTTGCGGATCAGCGCCAGGTTGCGGTCGGCCAGGTGGTCGAAGGTCTGCGGGACCGATGATCCGGGGGTGAGCGAGCGCATCGCGGTGTCGGGGTCCAGCCGGGCCGACACCCAGCACTCGTGCGACGAGGCCAGCGCGATCACCTCGGCGATCGGGGTGACGATCATCGAGTTGCCGAAGTAGATCACCCCGCCCGGGTCGATGCCGGTGGCGTTCGAGCCGATCACGTAGACGTGGTTGTCATAGGCCCGGGCGCGGTTGGTCAGCTCCCAGATGTCCGCCGAGCGCAGCAGCGCCGAGGGCCGGCAGATCACCTCCGCGCCGGCCAGCGCGGTGATGCGGGACAGCTCCGGGTAGTCGCCGTCGAAGCAGATGATCACCCCGATCCGGCCCAGCGAGGTGTCCACCACCAGGATGTCCTCGCCCGGGGTGGTCCAGCCGCCGCCGTCGGCCCGCTCGTGGCCGAACGGGTGGGTCTTGCGGTAGACGCCCAGCAGCTCACCGGTGGGGCTCAGCACCACCGCCGCGTTGTAGACCACCCCGCGTTGCGGGCCGCGCTCGTAGGTGCCGAGCACCAGGTGGCTGCCCAGCTCGGCGGCCAGGTCGGCGAACGGCTGCAGCACCGGGCCCGGCAGCTCGCTGACCAGGTCCCACAGCTGCTCGGTGTCGATCCCGGGGGTGAAGCCGGTGGTGACCGACTCGGGCAGCACGATCAGCTCGGCGGCGGTCGCGGCGTGGCAACGCCTGGTCAACTCGATCGCCCGGGCGGTGTTGGCGGCCACGCTGGCGGCGGTCAGCGGGCCGGGCACGGGCGCCACCTGGACGGCCGCGGCGGTGAACTCACGCATCAGCGATACCTCCTGTTCAAGCGGGCGGTCCTGGCTCCCACCAGCACGCCGAGCAGCGCGGTGGCCGCTCCGAAGATCGCTCCCAGTATGAACGACTTCGGCTCGCCGGCGATCTGCCGGCCAGGCACCGCCGGATCCCGGTACACCACCGGCATGTCTTCCCGCGCCGGTTCCGCCGAAGCCTCGACCGGGACGGCGGCGGCCGGCCGGTTTCCGGTCAGCACGTCGTCCACCCCGGTGAAGAACTCACCGGCTAGCTTCTTGGCGACCCCGATCAGCATCCGCTGTCCCACGCCGCCGATCACCCCGCCGATGGCGGCCTCGGCGTCATAGCTGAGCCGGGTGCCCTCACCGGCTTCGGCCAGGCTCACCCGGACGTCGGCGCTGACCGTGCCGGGGACGCCGGCGCCGGAGGCCTTCATCAGAAAGGTGTTCGGCTCGGGCAGGTCGGTCAGCGACACGGTGCCGGCGTAGCTGCCCTTGATCGAGGCCACCCCCGCGGTCACCGTCATGTCATAGCTGTCCGGGCCGGTGGCGACCAACCGCTCGCAGCCCGGGATGGTCGCCACCAGCACCGCCGGATCGCGCAGCGCCGCCCAGACCTTTTCGACCGGCGCGTGCAGCACCGCCTCGCCTGCCAGCTTCATGACCGGTTCCCCTTCCGCTGGCCGGCAGCGCGGCGCGCCGACCGTAGTTCGAACAGCTCGCTCGGTGAGATCGGCATCTTGGTGATCTCGAAGCCCTCGGCGTCGGAGATGGCCGCGGCGAACACCGCGGCGCCGGGGATCACGCCCGCCTCGCCGGCGCCCTTGATGCCCAGCGGGTTCAGCGGCGACGGGGTCTGCAGGTGATCGATCTCGATCTCGTCGGGCATTTCGGAGGCATAGGGCATCAGGAAGTCCATGAATGAGGCGTTCTGCAGCTGGCCGGCCTCGTCATAGGCCATCCGCTCGTAGAGCGCGCCGCCGACGCCCTGGGCGACCCCGCCGTGCACCTGGCCGGCCACGATCATCGGATTGATCAGGGTGCCGCAGTCGTGCACCACGCAGTAACGCAGGATCTTGATCTCGGCCGTGTCGGGGTCGGTCTCCACGATCACCGCGTGCATGCCGTTGGCGAAGGTCGAGCGCAGCGGCGAGTAGTAGTCGCGGCCCTCGATCCCCGGCTCGTCGTCCTCGCCGACCGGCGGCAGCTCCGGATGGCCGACCGCGAACTGGGTCGCGGCCTTGGACGCCTCGTCGAAGGCGTAGCGCAGCGGGTTGGACAGCACCGCGACGGTGCCCAGCGAGATCTCCGCGCTCGGGCTGCCCTTGACCCGCACCTTTCCCTCGACGATCTCGAGGTCATCGGCCTCGGCCTCCAGCGCCTCGGCCGCCACCTTGAGGATCTTGGCGCGCGCCGCCCGGGCCGCCAGCGCGATCGCCGACCCGCTCATCACCGCCGCCCGGGAGGCGAACGTGCCTACCGCGTAGGGGAAACGTCGGGTGTCGCCGGTGACCACCTCGATGTCGGACATCGGCACCCCGAGCTCGTCGGCGACGATCTGGGCGAACGCGGTCTGGTGACCCTGGCCCTGGGAGGTCAGGCCGGTGGCGACCTTCACCTTGCCGGTGGTCTCGACCTGGACGTGGCCACCCTCGTACGGCCCGACGCCGGTCCCTTCCACGTAGCAGGCCAGCCCGATGCCGACCTGACGCCCCTCGGCCCGGGCCTGGGCCTGGTAGTCGGACCAGGAGTCCCAGCCGATCAGCTTCTTCAGCTTGGCCAGCGAGGCGGGGAAGTCTCCGGAGTCATAGATCAACGGCCGGCCGTCCTGAAAGATCAGGCCGTGGTCATAGGGCATCTCTTCGGGCTGGATGAAGTTGCGCTCGCGCACCTCGGCCCGGTCCAGGCCCAGGTCGGCCGCGATGGCGTCCATCGTCCGCTCCATCGCGAACACGCCCTGCGGCCGGCCGGCACCGCGGTACGGGGTGACGATCACCGTGTTGGTGTAAAGGGATTCGAACTCCACGCGGTAGGCGCCGGGCTTGTACGGCCCGAGCAGCTGGGTCGAGGTGATGATCGGCACGATCAGGCCGTACGGGATGTAGGCGCCGTGGTCGTGCCAGAACCGCACCGACAGCCCCAGCAGCCGGCCGTCGTCGTCGTAGCCCACCTCGATCCGCTGCAACTGGCCGCGTTCGTGGGCCGAGGAGATGAAGTGCTCGCGGCGGTCCTCGGTGAACTTCACCGGCCGGCCCAGCGCCCGGGCCGCCATCGGCACAAGCACCTCCTCGGGCCACGGGTGCATGATCTTGACGCCGAAGCCGCCGCCGACGTCCGGGGTGATCACCTCCACGCTGCCCAGGTCCAGGCCCAGCTTGACCGCCACGGCGGCACGCACCCCGGTCGAGGTCTGGGTCGAGGTCCAGATCCGCAACCGCTGCGCGTCGGTGTCCCAGCGGGCCAGCACGCCCCGGCCCTCCAGCGGGGTGCTGGCCGAGCGCTCGATGTCGAGCTCCAGCTCGAGCCGGTGCGGGGCCGCGGCGATCGCGGCGGCCGCGTCGCCGGTCTCCTGGACGAAGTGCGCGGCCACGTTGCCCGGCACGTCCGGGTGCACCAGCCGCTCGGCGGCGCGGGCGGCGGCGATCCCGACCACCGGCGGCAACACCTCATAACTCACCACGATGCGCTCGACGGCGTCTTCGGCCAGGTAGCGGTTCTCGGCCACCACCATCGCCACCGCCTCGCCGACGTAGTTCACCTCGTCGCGGGCCAGCGGGTACTGGGTCCGGCCATGGGTCAGCGCCGGGTGCGGGATCAGCAGCGGCAACGGGTCGGCCAGCGGGCCGGTCAGGTCCTCGTAGGTGTAGATGGCCAGCAGGCCGGGGACTTCCAGCGCCCCGGTCACGTCGATGTCGAGGATCTTGGCGTGCGCGTGCGGTGAGCGCAGCACCGCCACCTCGACCGCGTCGGCGCCCAGGTCGTCGAGGTAGCGCCCGCCCCCGGTCAGCAGCCGGCGGTCCTCTACCCGCCGCACCGGCTCGCCCATCATCCGGGTGGTCATGCCTTGGCCTGCTTGCCCAGCTCGGCCTGCTTGCCGAGTTCGGCCTGCTTGCCGAGTTCGGCGGCGCGCAGCACGGCCGCCACGATGTTCTGGTAGCCGGTGCACCGGCACAGGTTGCCGCTGATCAGCTCGCGGGCCTGCTCGGGCGTCGGGTCCGGGTTCTCGGCCAGGCCGGCGGTGATGGTGGTGAGAAAGCCCGGCGTGCAGAAGCCGCACTGCAGGCCATGGCAGTCGGCGAAGCCCTGCTGGACCGGCGACAGCGCGCCGTCCGGGCCGGCCAGGCCCTCGACGGTGGTGACCTGCTCGCCGTCCACGCTGACCGCCAGCAGCAGGCAGGACCGCATCGCCACGCCGCCGACCAGCACGGTGCAGGCGCCGCACACCCCGTGCTCGCAGCCGACGTGGGTGCCGGTCAGGCCCAGGTCGTGGCGCAGGCAGTCCGACAGCAGCCGGCGGGCCGGCACCTCTGCCCGCCGCTCGATCCCGTTCACGGTCAGGGCGATCCGGTGCCTGGTCTCAGCCTCACTCATGCCATCACCGGCTCTTCGCGCGAGCGCTCATCGCTGCAATTCGCTCCGGTCCTCGCTCGCTGGCGCTCGCTGCGATCCTCACTCATGCGGCCGCCTCGCCGGAGTTGCCGGCGGCCCGCTGAGCGGCCAGTCTCAGGGCCCGTCCGGTCAGCACGCCGACCAGCTGGCGGCGGTACTCGGCGCTGGCGTGGATGTCGGGCTCCGGATCGACCGCGGCCCGGGCGAAGGCGGCCGCCTCGGACAGGTCGGCGTCGTAGGCCCGTCCGCTGATCGCCGCGGTCAGGTCCAGCACCAGCGGCGTCGCCGAGACCGACAGGTAGCCGGCCCGGGCGGCGGTGATCCGCAGGTCCTCATCGAGTTCGACCAGCACCGCCACCCCGCAGACCGCGTAGTCCCCGTGCCGGCGCGACACCTCGGCGAACGCGCTGCCCGACCTGGCCGGCCGCGCCGGAAAGCTGGCCTCGATCGCCAGCTCGCCCGGCTGGACGTCCGATTCCAGCGGGCCGGTGAAGAACCGGTCCGCGGGCACAGTGCGCCGGCCGGCGGTCGAGGCCAGGGTCACCGACCCTTCCAGCAGGCACAGCACGGCGGGCAGCTCGGCCGACGGGTCGGCGTGCACGAGGCTGCCGACGGAGGTCCCGCGGTTGCGGATGCTCGGGTGCGCGATCACCGCCAGCGCCTCGGCAAGCAGCGGTTGGCGGTCCCTGGCGCCGGCGTCGCGCAGCACCGCGGCGTGCCGTGCCAGGGCTCCGACCCAGACGGCGTCCGGGCCGGAGCGTACGTAGGCTAGCTCGCTCAGCCGATTCACGTCGACCAATCGGGCAGGTGCGATCAACCGCATCGACAGCAGCGGCAGCAGGCTCTGGCCGCCGGCGAGCACCTTGGCGTCCGGACCGGCCTCGGCGAGCAGTCCCAACGCCTCGTCGAGGGACTCCGGGCGGCTGTAGTCGAACGCTGACGGCTTCACCGTTTCCTGGGACCTCCTTGATGACCTGCTGCCGGGGTGTCGGTGATCGGAGCGGTGTTCTCCGCCGGAGCGGAGCCGAGCCTTGGTGCCAGGATATGCACCAGGTGGTAGCCGACCAGGATGATCAACGTGCCCGCCGCGATTCCGGTGATGGAGAAGGTGTCGCTGAACTTAATGGTCAGGTTGCCGATACCGGCGATGATGCCAGCGGCCAGCGGGACCAGGTTGATCGGGTTGCCGAAATCGACCCGGTTCTCGACCCAGATCTTGGCGCCGAGCAGGCCGATCATGCCGTAGAGCACCAGCGTGATGCCGCCGAGCACCCCGCCCGGGGTGGCTGCCACCACCGCCCCGAACTTGGGGCAGAACCCGAACAGGATCGCCACCACCGCGGCGATGTAGTACGCCAGCGTCGAGTAGATCCGGGTCGCTGCCATCACCCCGATGTTCTCGGCGTAGGTGGTGGTCGGCGAGCCGCCCACGAAGGAGGCCACCGCGGTGCCGACGCCGTCACCGATGAAGGCCCGCCCGAGGTAGGGGTCCAGGTCTTCGTCGGTCATCTCCGAGACGGCCTTGACGTGTCCGGCGTTCTCGGCGAGCAACGCGATCACCGACGGGATCACCAGCAGGATGAAGGTGATGCTGAAGGCGGGCAGGTGCGGGCCGGTCAGCTCGCCGAAGGTCGGGCTGGTGATGTCCTGGGGCAGGCCGATCCAGTCGGCGCTGCGCACCCCGCTCCAGTCGATCCGGTGGCCGGTCGGCGTGCAGGCGGTGGTGACTTCGGCAGTGCACTTGGGCACGTCGTTGATCCGGTCGGCGATCCAGCTGATCAGATACCCGAAGACCAGCGCCAGGAAGATCGCGATCCGGCTGAGGAAGCCGCGGACCAGCACCGTGATGATCAGCACGAAGAGGGCTGTCAGCAGGCCGATCCACTGCTGGGCCGGGAAGTAGACGCTGGTGGCGACGGTCGCCAGGTTGAAGCCGATCAGCATCACCACGGCGCCGGTCACCGCCGGCGGCAGCACCGCCCGCACGTAGCGGCTGCCGCCAAAGTGCACCAGCACGCCGACCGCGGCCAGCATCACCCCGGCGACCAGGATCGCCCCGGTGACGTCGGCCGAATCGCCGCCCTGCGCCCGGATCGCGGCGACCGCGGCCACGAAGGACGCCGAGGTGCCCAGGTAGGAGGGCACCCTGCCCTTGACGATCAGCAGGAAGATGATGGTGGCGACGCCGGACATCATCACGGCCAGGTTCGGGTTCAGCCCCATGATCGCGGGGAACACGAAGGTGGCCCCGAACATCGCCACCACGTGCTGGGCGCCCAGGCCGCTCATCCGCAGCCAGGACAACCGCTCGTCCGGACGCACCACCGCGCCCGGCGGCGGCGTCTTGCCGCCGTAGACCAATTTCCATCCGAACGCAGACATCTGGCCTCCACGCTTTCTCGGCCGCGCGGTATCCACGCACGGCGCCGCTACACGGTGAAGTGTTGAGCCAAAGATCGACCCGGCAGCTGTGACACGCCGCAGGTCCGAGGAGGCGGCGTGGCCGGGACTATCGCGGCACGACGGTGATCGGGCACCGGGCACCGGGTATTCTGCTCAGCCGCGCATCGGCCGTGAGCAATGCGCAGCCAAGCTGTTCTGCCAGAGCGACGTAGCAGGCGTCGGAGGCCGAGACGTTGTCGCGCAACTGCCACACCCTGTCCAGCAAGGCATAAACGGGGTATCTCGTCATACCCAGCCGCCGCCACCGGTCCAGGGCCGTCCAGCCGCCGGCGGCCGTGAGTTGCTGAGCGGCGACCCGGCGACGCAATCCGCTGGCGACCTCGGAGTCGACGAGGTGCGGAGCATGCAACTGCTCCGCGGCAAGCGATCGACGCGCCGGACCGTCGTTCAGCAACGCCGACAGGGCTGCCGAGGCATCGACCACGATCACCGGTCGGCTCGGCCGGCGTCCACGTCATCAAGCACCGTCGCGATGTCCACGTTCAGATCCGGCAGTGACCCGAGCAGGGCGGGATTGTCCGCCCTGCGCGAGACCTCGGTCAGCTCTCGCACGGCCACGGCGCCCACCGAGGTGGCGTCTCGGGCAGCGAGCAGCTCCAGACGTCGCACGACCTCGTCCGGGACGTTCCGCAAGTACAGCGTCCTCATGTCGCAGAATGCTAGCCAACTGCTTGCATTCTTGCTACTCCCTGAACGTGCTGGTTGCCTCCTTGGTGTCCTCCTCGGCCGGCTGCTGACGCTGAGCGGCAGCCGGCTTGCGCACCGGGTAGTCGTGCCGGAATTGCGGGTGGTCCTGGCGGCAGTGGTCCTCGAGTTCGGTGACCCAGGTGAATCGCAGCTCGCACTTCGGACATTGGTGGACCGTCATGACAGCTCCTCCGCCGCCCGACCGTCCCTGCACTCTGCCTCGGCGATCAGCCGTGCGGCGCCATCCACGGTAGGCCGGTTCGGTGATCAACTCCATGCCTGGCCGCACGCCTTGGCGCCGGCTGGCGCCCCTCAGCCCAGGGCGAGCACGGAGAGCAGCTCGAAGCCGACGTGCGCCGCCGCGATGCCGGTGATCTCGGCGTGGTCATAGGCCGGTGACACCTCGACGATGTCGGCGGAGACGATGTCGGCGCCCATCAGGCCACGCAGCACCGCGAGCAGCTCGCGGGAGCTCATCCCGCCGGCTTCGGGGGTTCCGGTGCCGGGCGCGTACGCCGGGTCGAGCACGTCGATGTCGACCGAGACGTAGACCGGCCGGTCCCCCAGCCGGGCCCGCATCCGCTCGATCACCCCGGCCACGCCGAGGGTCTCGAACTCGACGCAGCCGATCGTGGCGAAGCCCAGGTCGAAGGAGTCGCTCAGGTCCGACGGGGCGTACAGCGGCCCGCGGATGCCGATGTGCAGGCAGTGCTCGCGGTCCAGCAGGCCTTCCTCCGACGCCCGCCGGAACGGCGTGCCGTGGGTGTAGGGCTCGCCGAAGTAGGTGTCCCAGGTGTCCAGATGCGCGTCGAAGTGCAGGACGGCGATCGGACCGTGCAGGGCGTGCATCGCCCGCAGCACCGGCAGGGCGATCGTGTGGTCACCGCCCAGCACCAGCAGCTTGGCGCTCTGGCTGAGCTCGCGGACGCCGGCCTCGATCTGGCCGATCGCCTGGCCGATGTCGAACGGGTTGACCGTCAGGTCGCCGGCGTCGACCACCTGCTGGACGCCGAACGGAGCCACCTCGAGCGCCGGGTTGTAGGGGCGCAGCAGCCGCGAGCTCTGCCGGATGTGCGCCGGGCCGAACCGCGCGCCCGGCCGGTAGCTCACGCCGCTGTCGAACGGGACCCCGAGCACCGCCACGTCGAATCGCGGCACGTCCTCGCGACGCGGCAGCCGCGCGAAGGTCGGCAGCCCGGCGTACCTGGGGACCACCGCGCCGTCGAGGGGCCCCACCGTCGCCGGGCCGTCATTCGTGACCGGATCGTCAGTCGCCATTGGCCCAGTATCGCGCGGGGCCATCGGTGGCTCAGCCGTCGGGCGGGCCGAGCACCATCGTGACCGCCTCCGTGGCGGTGCGCGCCTGCCTGAAGCCGGCCACCGGCTGCCCGGACTCGTCCAGGACGGTCCAGCCGCCCAGCACCGCCAGCGGTCGTTGCCGTTGCAGCGCATAGCCGATCTCTATCAGCGTCCCGGGATTGCACCCGACGGCGATCACCGCGTCGGCGCTGGTGATCAGTGCCCCGTCCCTGGCCTCGGCCAGCCCGGTGGCCAGCGCGTAGTCCAGGAACGGGTTCGCATCCCGCCGATCCAGCCCCGGCAGCAGGCCGATCGAACGCCCCGATGCTTCGCGCGCGCCGCGGGCCGCCGCCTCCATCACCCCGGTGAGCCCGCCGCAGAGCAGGACGGCCCGCCGGCGGGCGATCTCGGCGCCGACCTCGTAGGCGAGCCGGCACAGCCGCGGGTCGGCCGTCCGCGGCCCGATCACCGCGACGTAGCGGTCCTGCTCGGGCTGCGCGGAACCGGCCGGTCCGGAGCCGGCCGGCGTGGAACCGGCCGGTCCGGCAGCGGCGCTTTCCTCACCGGCGGTCACGGGATGCGGCTCAACGCAGCGACACCGCGACCTGCTCGAGCAGCCGCAACGCGTCCTGCATGCCGGGTTCCATGCCGGAGTTGAGGTGCGCGTCCCGGGATTCCTTGCTGTCGTGCTCGACCAGGACGGTCAGCGTGGTGCGCCCGTCGCGCTCGGTCAGGGTGAGGGTGTTCAGCGCCTCGTGATCGGGCACCGGCTCGAAGACCTCGGTGGCGACCAGCCGCTCGTTCTCGACGATCTCGCGATACTCCCCGCTGAAGCCGAACTCGGACCCGTCGTGGGTCCTCGACACATAACGCCAGCGGCCGCCGACCCGGAGGTCGAGTTCGACGGAGGTGACCTCGCCACGCTCGGCGCCCCACCAGCGCTTTATGAGCTCCGGCGTCGTCCAGGCCCGGTAGACCAGGCGCCTGGGCACGTCGAACTCGCGGGTGATCAGGATCTGGGTGTCCGTGGGCAGCGTCACCACGGCGGTGCGGCTGCTTGTTCCTGCTGTCATCTGCCTGTCCCGTTCTGTGAGTTCCTACCGGGTGAGTCTGCTTGTTCTCGAACTGCTACTGCTCTTCGAGCTCCTTGAGCTCCTTGAGCACGGCGTCGAGGCGGTCCAGGCGCTCGGACCACAACCGCTCATAGCCGCTCACCCAGTCGTGGATGGGTTTGAGCGACTGGGCGTTGAGCCGGTACATCCGCTGGCGGCCGTCCTCGCGGACTTGCACCAGGCCCACCTCGCGCAGCACCCGCAGGTGCTTGGACACCAGCGGTTGCGCCAGCCCGAGCAGTTCGACGAGGTCGTTGACGCCGCGCTCGCCGCCGGCCAGGACGTCCAGGATCTGACGCCGCCGGACCTCGGCTATCGCGTTGAAAGCGTCCGCCGTCGTCGCCGCTCGGGCCATGCTGGAATCGTATTCCCATACGAGCATATGTCAAGTCGACCTAGCACGTCATGCCAAGTTAGTGACGGCCTCTTCACTTGGCCGGCGGCCGAGCCGGTGTACGGGGGTACGGACTCGACGTCGCTGCACCGTCGTGAGCGCGCGCAGGGGCGACTGCTGAGTTCGGGCTGCCTCGGGGTATGAGCGCGTCTTCCCGGGCCGAGGTAGTGGGAATCGCGCAGGGATGATCGGCCGCATCCGACTTAGCACGTGATTACCGCTGGACCGCCCGCCGCGTGCTGCGCTCATCTGAGTCGTCCTCGAACCCAACGTCACGGGCCGGCCTAGCGCCGGCCCGTAACGCGGAGTCAAATCAGCTGGTCCAGATGTCTTGCCACACGGTGCAGCTGATCAGCCAGCCGCTGTTGGTGAGACACGTCTGCATTTTCGCCCAGCGGTTCTCTCCAAGGTTGGTATTTAGGAAAACGCAGTCGCCGTTGTTCCCGTTCCCATCCCGCACCTTCCCATAGGCGGTCCCGCCAGGCACGTACCATTCAACCTGGATGCCGTAGCCGTCGGACTTTCGATCACATGCGTAAAAGTAGTCGCCGTAACTGTAAAACTTCCCGTATCCGGCGTCACCATGCCAAATCTCGGGGCTGTCGGCACTGGCTGGGGCGGCACTGGCGATCGCCAATCCACTGACCGCGCCAAGAGTCGCGCCCGCGCGCGCAATGCGTTTCCACATAGGGTCCTCCATGAATGAGTTCGCTCGTCTCGAGTAAGGCTTATAGGGTTAAAGCCTTCGGAGTGTGAAACATCATAAAATAATTTGAATTCGGGGAATCAGTCAATAAGCTTTTCGACTGACTCGTGCGATCACCGACTGGTTCTATGACGAGCATGACTCCCGAGGGAACCTCTGCCACGCGCCAACCCGCGTCCGTGCGGCGGGTGTCCGGAATGGAAGGCGCTCAGATGCCCCGCATCTGGACGACCTGCAACGCCAGCGCCACATCCAGCCGCAGGTTCGGATCGGTGGTGAAGGGGCCCACGATCCGTTCCAGCTTGCTGATCCGGTACCGCAGCGTGTTGTAGTGGAAATGCAGCAGCCGGGCGGTCTCGGCGACGTTGAGGTTGGTGTCCAGCAGCGTCTGCAGGGTCATCCGCAGGTCGGCGGCCTCGGCGGCATCTCCTGCCAGCACGCCGAGCACCTCGGTGGCGAAGGACTTCAACTCCGCGGTGTCGGGCACCAGGGACAGCAGCCGGTGCACGCCGAGTGAGTCGAAATGCGACACGCTGCCGGGCCCGTGCACCCGCCGGCCGACCGACACCGCCTTGCGGGCCTGGGCGTAGCCGGTCGCGATCTGGGACGGCTCGAGCACCCGGCGCGAGACGCCCGCGCTGAAGGACTGCCGACCCCCGCCCCGGTCACCGGACACCGCGGCGACCAGCTCGGACACCATCCGCGCCTGATCACCCGAGCGGGCCGGCAGCAGCGCGACGACCTCGTGGCTGAAGCCGACCACCGGCACGGTCTTGTCGCGGGCCCGCAGCACCTGCTGCCAGGCCGAGACGAAGCGCTCGTGCTGGGACCGGTGCACCACCGACGGCCCGGCCGGCGCCCCCGGCTTGCTGGGCTCGGCAGCGTCCAGCTCGGCCACCAGCACCACCATCGGGCGGTTGATGTCCCAACCCAGCGAGCGGCAGTGCTGCACGACCGGCTCGTCCGCCGCGACCTGGCCGGTCAGCACATCGCGCAGGTAGTCGCCCCGGAACTTGCCCTCGACCGCCGAGACGGCCAGCTCTTTGGTGATGGTCAGCGCCGCCACGATCGCCACCCGTTCCAGGGCCTGCACGGTTCCGGCCGGCAGCGGCTGCTGCCGGCAGGCCACGATCCGGCCATGATCGACGCCGTCGGCCACGATCACCGTCATCGCGATGTGCCCGCCGTGCTCCTCGGGCGTCGGGTGCAGCCCGATCGGCAGCCGCTCGACCAGGAACCGGCCGCTGCCGTCGAACAGCCCGCCCGTCGCGACCGCCTGGCGGTGCCCGGCGGCGCCCTCGTCGGCCAGCACCCGGCCGTCCGGCGTGGTGATCAACAGCACGCAATCCAGCAGCCGGGACACCTCGTCGGCGATCTGGGGCAGCCCGCCGCCGCCGAGCACGATGTTGGCGATCACCTGGTGCAGCGCGTCGGACTGGGCCATCAACTGGTTCTGCCGGTCCAGCAGCAGGCCGTAGATGTCGGCGAGCACCTCGTCGAAGACCACCTCATCGGGCAGCCGCAGCACCGGAAACCCCAGCTCGTCGGCCAGCTCGATCACCTGCGCCGGCAGCTCGTCGCTCTCCAGCTTGACCGCGATGCCCGACAGCTGCTGGGCGTTGAGGTCAGAGATCAGTTGCAGCCACCGGCTGCCCTGCTCGGCGTCGGCAGCGGCGTCCGGGGCCGGGCCCAGGGCGTAGGCGCTGCCGAGCAGCAGCTCGTTCGGCTTCAGCCACGGCAGGATGTCCGGCACTTCCATCACGCTGACCCCGCGGACCAGCCGGCCCAGGCCGGAGCCGCCCGCCAGCACGGCGGCGCCGGCCAGCCTCGGCGCCTTCAGCAGCTCCGCCAGACTGAGCCCGTCGGCTGCGGCCGCTGGCAGATTGCGTAGGTTGTCAGCCTGATGGTTGGCAACTGTAACCATCGGCAGAAGGTAGCTCACTGATTACGTTCCAGCCAGGGCCGCTTGGCAGTGGAACGCACCCGACACCGGCTGGAGGCCACGGATGAGCTCGGAACAGGTGCTGCTGCGCCAAGGCCTGTACGCCGACTCGGTGACCCTGCTGCAGGTCAGCCGCCAGGTCGGCCAGGCCGACGGGGTGCAGGCCGCGCTGGTCGGCATGGCCACCGAGCTCAACCTGGACCTGCTGGCCGGAATGGGCTTCCAGCCGCCCGGCGCCGAGTCACCCAACGAGCTGTTCATCGCCGTCCGGGCCGCGGACCAGCAGTCCGCCCAGGCAGCCGCCGAGCTGGCCGAGCAGCTGCTCAGCGCACCGCGCCGGCCTACCGGCACCGGCGCGGCCGAGCAGCCACCGCGCACCATCGGCTCGGCCGCGGCCTCGACCGGCGCCGGGCTAGCGCTCATCTCGGTGCCGGGTCAGCACGCCTTCACCGAGGCCATGGACGCCCTGGACGCCGGCTGTGACGTGCTGGTGTTCTCCGACAACGTCAGCGTCGCCGACGAGATCCGGCTCAAGGACGCCGCGGCCGAGCGCGGGCTGCTGGTGATGGGGCCCGACTGCGGCACCGCGGTGGTCGGCGGCCTGGGCCTGGGCTTCTCGCACACCCTGGACCGCGGTCCCGTCGGGCTGGTCGCGGCCTCGGGCACCGGAGCGCAGCAGGTGCTGTGCCTGCTGGACGCCGCCGGCGTCGGGATCAGCGCCGCGCTCGGGGTCGGCGGGCGCGACCTGTCCGAGGAGGTCGCCGGGCGCTCCACGCTGGCCGCGCTGCGGATGCTGGACGCCGACCCGGGCACCGAGCTGATCCTGGTGGTGTCCAAGCCGCCCGCGGCGCCGGTCGTCGAGCGGGTGCGGCAGGCCGCCGCCAGCCTGGCCACCCCGGTCCGGTTCGCGCTGCTGGGACCCGGCCAGCCCGACCTGACCCAGGCGACCGAGGCCGTCCTGACCGAGCTGGCAGCGCCGGCGCCGGCTTGGCCGTCCTGGGTGGCCGAAGCCGGCGGCAGTGCAGCCGGACCCCGGACCGGCGCGCTGCGCGGGCTGTTCTGCGGCGGCACCCTGTGCGACGAGGCGATGCTGATCGCCAGCGCCGAGCTGGGTGAGGTGCGCTCGAACATCGCGCTGCGCCCGGACTGGGCGCTGGATGCCGGCCTGCGCTGGCCCGGCCACCTGATGATCGATTTCGGCGACGACGCGCTCACCCAGGGCCGGGCGCATCCGATGATCGACCCGTCGCTGCGCAACCGGCACCTGGCCGAGCTGCTCGCCGACCCGGACACTGCCGTGGTGCTGCTGGACATGCTGCTCGGGCACGGCAGTCACGCCGATCCGGTGGCCGAGCTGCTGCCGATGCTGGCCGGTGCGACCGCGCCGGTGGTGGTGAGCCTGATCGGAGCCCGCCGCGACCCCCAGCAGCTGGAGGCATCGGCGCGACGGCTGCACCAGGCCGGCGCCTCGGTGTTCACCTCGAACGCCGCCGCCACCCGGCACGCCCTCAGCCTGCTCACCCCTGGAGGCCGATCATGAGCGCCGACGCCCACCGGTTCACCGGCCCCGCGCCGCGGCTCGTCACCGCCGGGGTCAGCCTGTTCGCCGAGTCGGTGGCGGCCCAGGGCGCCGAGGTCGGCGAGGTCGACTGGCGCCCGCCGATGCCGGGCACCGCGGCTGACCTGGCGCGGGTGATGGCCGACCCGCGCCGCCGGCCGGCCAACGCCGAGGCGCTGAGCCGGATCTTCGGCGCCGGGGCGCACCTGGTGGACGTGCTGCCCGCCGGCGCCACGCTGGGCCTGGCGGACCGGGACTTTCTGCACGCCGGGCCGCCGATCGACTGGTCCCGCGCGTCGGGCCCGCTGCGCGGGGCGCTGATGGGCGCCGCCGCCCTGGAAGGAGTGGTCGAGCGCCCGGAGGACGCCGAGCGGCTGTTCGCCACCGGCGCCGGCTACTCCCTGGACCCGTGCCACCATCACGCGGCGGTCGGCCCGATGGCCGGGGTGGTGTCGGCGTCGATGTGGGTGTTCGTGGTCGAGGACCCGGCCACCGGCCGGCGGGCGTACTGCACCCTCAACGAGGGCCTGGGCAAGGTGCTTCGCTACGGCGCCTACTCCGAGGAGGTGCTGACCAGGCTGCGCTGGATGTCGCGGGTGCTCGGGCCGCTGCTGCAGACCGCGGTCCGCCGGCACGGCCCCGTCGACCTCAAGGCGATCCTGGCCCAGATGCTGCAGATGGGCGACGAGGCCCACAACCGCAACCGGGCCGGCACCCTGATGCTGCTGCGCGAGCTGCTGCCGGAGTTGATCGACTCCGGGGCGCCGTCGGCCGACGTCGCCGAGGCGGTCCGGTTCATGGCCGGCAACGACCACTTCTTCCTCAACCTCGCGATGCCGGCCTGCAAGGTGACGCTGGACGCCGCCCGCGACATCCCGGGCTCGACCGTGGTGGTGGCGATGGCGCGCAACGGCACCGACTTCGGCATCCAGGTGGCCGGCACGGGTGACCAGTGGTTCACCGGGCCGGCCCAGCTGGCGGACGGGTTGTTCCTGGGCAGCTTCGGCCCGGACGATGCCAATCCCGACATCGGCGACTCGGCGATCACCGAGACCGCCGGCCTCGGCGGGTTCTCGATGGCGGCCGCTCCGGCGATCGTCCGGTTCGTCGGCGGCGAGGTGGCCGACGCGCTGGCGGCCTCGCGCCGGATGTATGAGATCACCGTCGGCGAGCACCCCATGTACTCGATCCCGGTGCTGGACTTCCGGGGCTCGCCGACCGGGATCGACGTCACCAAGGTGGTGCGCACCGAGATCCTGCCGCAGATCAACACCGGCATGGCCGGCCGGCTGGCCGGGGTCGGCCAGGTGGGCGCCGGCCTGGTCACCCCGCCGGCCGAGATCTTTCCCAAGGCGCTGGCTCGCCTGGCGCAGCTGGCTCAGCCGGCCGAACCAGGCTGATCCGGCGGCTGGGACGCTCGTGCCGCTTCGGCCGCCTGTGCCGCTTCAGCCGCCTGTGCCGCTTCAGCCGCCAGCGCCCGGCTCAGGTCCTCGGCGGTGTCGATGTCGCTGATCCGATCGGGGTAATCGAGAAAGCTGGTGTCCGCCAGCCGCCGGGCGAAGAAGTCCCGACCGCCCTGGTCGCCCACCGCGGCGGCCGCGAACTCGAGGTACCACCTGCGGCTGATGAGAACCGGGTGCGAGCGCTGACCGGCCCGGCGCACCGCGACGATGGCCGCACCTGCCCGGTGCCGCTCGATCACCGCCGCCACCTCCGCCGGGCGCACCCCCACCAGGTCGGCCAGCAGCACCACGCAGGCCGCAGAGCGCGGGTCGGCAGCCACCTCGGCCAGCGCGCACCGCAGCGACGAGCCCATCCCCCGGTCCGGAGCAGGGTTGACGACCGTCCTCGCGCCGGCGGCGCCGGCCTGCTCCGGACGCAGCACCGCCAGCACCTCGGCGCAGCCGCCGGCCCGCAACGTGGCGACCGCCCGGTCGACCAGCCGTTGCCCGCCCAGCTCGACATCGGCCTTCGGACGGCCCAGCCGGCGCCCGGCCCCGGCGGCTAGCACGATGCCGGTGACCGCTGGCAGTGACCCGGCCGTCATGGGCCTCAGCGGCGCGGGTAGTCGGCCAGCGCGACCGCCGTGGCCAGCGCGGCCTGGGCGGCCTCGTAGCCCTTGTCCTCCTTGGACCCCGGCAGCCCGGCCCGGTCCAGGGCCTGCCCGTCGTCGTCGCAAGTGAGCAGCCCGAAGCCGATCGGGACGCCGGTGCTGACCGAGACCTGGGTCAACCCGTCAGTGGCCGCGCCGCAGACGTACTCGAAGTGCGGCGTGCCGCCCCTGATCACCACCCCGAGCGCGACCATGGCGTCCACGCCCGAGCCGGCGACCCGGCTGGCCGCCACCGGCAGCTCATAGGCGCCGGCCACCCGGATGACCGTGACATCGCTGACCCCGGAGTCGGCCAGCGCCCGCTCGGCGCCGGCCAGCAACCCGTCCATCACCGTGGTGTGCCAGCGGGCGGCGAGCACCACCACCTTGAGCCCGCTCGCACCGGCCACCGCGCCCGGCGCCGGCGCTCCGTGGCCGCTCACGCCGCCGCCCCGCCGTCCGCCGCGCCTGGCTGCCCGCCCGGCTGGTTCGCAGCGCTCATCGCTGCCTCTTGAGCTCGGTGACAATCGTGTCGATCGCGCTGTCCCCCAGGTCCAGGTCGTGGCCCATCCGGTCCTTCTTGGTCTGCAGGTAGCGCAGGTTCTCCGGGTTGGCGTGGATGGGCAGCCGTACCGTGCCGAGCACCGACAACCCGTAGCCCTCCAGGCCCGCGCGCTTGTCCGGGTTGTTGGTGAGCAACCGCATGGTCCGCACCCCCAGGTCGACCAGGATCTGCGCGCCGGTGCCGTAGTCGCGGGCGTCGGCGGGCAGACCCAGGTCCAGGTTGGCGTCCAGGGTGTCGCGGCCGGCGTCCTGCAGCTGGTAGGCCTGCAGCTTGTGGAACAGCCCGATCCCGCGCCCTTCGTGGCCGCGCATGTAGAGCACCACTCCCCTGCCCTCACGAGCCACCGCGGCCAGCGAGGCGTCCAGCTGCGGTCCGCAGTCACAGCGCAGCGAGCCGAAGATGTCGCCGGTCAGGCATTCGGAGTGCACCCGCACCAGCAGGTCCTCGCCGTCGCCGATCTCACCGAACACGAACGCGACGTGCTCGCGATCGTCGTAGGAGGCGGCGTATCCGTGCGTGGTGAACTCGCCGTAGCGCAACGGCACCCGGGCGCTGGCCTTGCGCTCGACCAGCTTCTCGAACCGGCGCCGGTAGGCGATCAGGTCGGCGATCGAGATCATCACCAGGCCGTGCTTGTCGGCGAACTCGCGCAGCTCCGAGGACTGCGCCATGCCGGACGGGTTGTTCTCGCTGACGATCTCGCACAGCACCCCGACCGGCCGCAGACCGGCCAGGGTGGCCAGGTCGACCGCTGCTTCGGTGTGGCCCGAGCGGCGCAGCACGCCGCCCTCCTTGGCCCGCAACGGCACGATGTGCCCGGGCCGGGTGAAGTCGACCGGCAGGGCGGCGGGGTCGGCCAGCAGCTTGATCGTGCGGCAGCGGTCGGTGGCCGAGATACCGGTGCTGACTCCCTCGCGAGCGTCCACGGTGACGGTGTAGGCGGTGCCACGCTTGTCCTGGTTGGTACGCACCATCGGCGGCAGGTCGAGCCGGTCGGCGTCGGCGTCGGTGATCGGCACGCAGATGTAACCCGACGTGTAGCGCACCATGAAGGCGACCAGTTCCGGGGTGGCGAGCTCGGCGGCGAAGATCAGATCGCCTTCGTTCTCGCGGTCCTCGTCATCGACCACGACCACCGGCCGGCCGGCGGCGATCTCAGCGATCGCCTTGTGGATCGGATCCAGCATGTCAGGTGCCGCCGTTCGTCGTCGTGGGTCTCCCATAGGTGAGTAAGCGTTCGGTGTATTTGGCTAATACGTCTACTTCTATGTTGGCACGATCACCCATGCCGCGGTCGGTGAGCGCGGTCGCACGCAGGGTCTCCGGGATGAGGCCGACCTCGAACCAGTCGGTACCGTCGGCCGCCACGCCCACCGCGGCGACCGTCAGCGACACCCCGTCGACCGCGATCGAGCCCTTCTCGGCGACGTAGCGGCCCAGTCCGTCCGGGATCGAGAAGCGGAAGGTCTCCCACCCCTCGCCGGGAGTGCGGGCCAGCACCACGGCGGTGCCATCGACGTGGCCCTGCACGATGTGGCCGTCCAGCCGGCTGTCCAGCCGGGCGGCGCGTTCCAGGTTCACCCGCTGGCCGCTGGTCAGGTCACCGATCACGCTGCGCTGCAGGGTCTCGGCCATCACGTCGAAGTCCAGTTCGAGGATCGAAGGGCCGGCCGGGTCGGTGCGCTCGCCGGAGGCCTGGTCGGGACCGGCCGGGCGCTGGCCGATCACGGTCAGGCAGACCCCGTTGACGGCGATCGAGGCGCCGTGCGTGATGTCCTGTCCGACCGTCGCGGCCCGGATCCGCAGCACGGCAGAACTGCTCGCCGACCTGAGCTGGACGACCTCGCCGACTTCTTCGATGATGCCGGTGAACATCGCTATTCCTTTCGCGGCGCTGGCTCGACCGCATTCGAGGAGACCGGGCGTCCGGTGATTCTGAGGTCATCTCCCAGGCGTTGCACGTCTTGGATCTCCAGCGCGACTGCCTGCGACATGGTCTTTATCCCTGCATCCTGCAGGACGGCGGGCCCCGCGCCCAGCAGTTTCGGGGCGATATAGGCCACCACCTGATCGACCAGCCGGGCTTCGGCAAAGGCGCCGGCCAGGGTCGGGCCGCCCTCCAGCAGGACGTGGCGGACCCCCCGGTCGAACAGCGCCTTCAGCGCGAACCGCGGCACCGCCGTGTCGAGCACCAGCGTCTCGGCCGCCCCGTCGAAGATGCGCGCGTCAGGCGGCACCCGGCGCCGGCGGTCCATCACCACCCGCAGCGGCTGCCGTTCTGCCGGCTCGTCGCTGGCCAGCCCGCGGACGCCGCGGACGGTGAGCTGCGGGTCGTCCATCAGCACGGTCCCGCTGCCCACCACGATCGCGTCGACCACGTCGCGCAGCGCGTGCGCGTCGGCCCGCGACAGCGCGTTGCTCACCCAGCGTGAGCTGCCGTCCGCGGCGGCGCTGCGGCCGTCCAGGGTGCCGGCGAACTTCCAGGTCACGAACGGCCGGGCCTGGGTCACCGCGTGCCGCCAGGGGCCCAGCGCGCCGCGCAGCACCTCGGCCTCCTCAACGCCGGCCAGCACCTGCAGCCCGGCGTCGCGCAGCCGCTGCGCGCCACCGGCGGCCACCGGGTTGGGATCGTCGACGGCATAGACGACCCGGATGATGCCGGCCGCGATCACCGCCTCGGTGCAGGGCCCGGTGCGGCCCAGGTGATTGCACGGCTCGAGCGTGACCACCAGGGTGCCGCCGACGGCCCGGCTGCCGGCCGCCCGCAGCGCCATCACCTCGGCATGCTCCTTGCCGGCCGGCTGGGTGGCGCCCTCGCCGACGATCCGGCCGCCCGGGTCGAGCACCACCGCGCCGACCGCCGGGTTCGGGCTGGTCCTGCCCGCCACCCGGGCGGCGAGGTCATTGGCCAGCCGGATCGCGGTGATCTCGGCGTCGCTGGGCAGCGTCGGGGTCATAACCGGCCGGCCGCGTGGGCGCAGCGCGCCATGCCGGCCCTGGCCTGCTCGCGCAGCAACTCGACGGCGCGGCCCGGATCAGCCGCCTCGTACACCGCCGATCCCGCGACGAAGACATCCACGCCCGCCTCGGCGGCCTGGGTGATGGTGTCGGCGCTGATGCCGCCGTCGATCTCGATGAACAACCGCAGGTGCCCGGCGTTGACGTGCTCGCGGGCGGTCCGGACCTTGCTCAGCACCTCGGGCATGAAGCTCTGGCCGCCGAAGCCCGGCTCGACCGACATCACCAGCAGGGTGTCGAACTCCTTCAGCACCTCCAGGTACGGCTCGATCGGCGTGCCCGGCTTGATCGACAGGCCCGCCAGCGCGCCGGCCGAGCGGATCGCCCGGGCGGTGCCGATCACGTCCCGGGCCGCCTCGGCGTGAAAGGTCACATTGGCGGCGCCGGCCTCGGCGTAGCCGGGGGCCCACCGGTCCGGGTTCTCGATCATCAGGTGGCAGTCCAGCGGCAGGTCGGTGGCCCGGCGCAAGCTCTTGACCACCGGCAGGCCCAGCGTCAGGTTCGGCACGAAGTGGTTGTCCATCACGTCCACGTGCAGCCAGTCCGCCTGTGACACCGCCTCGGCAGCGGCGCCCAGGTTGGCGAAGTCTGCCGAGAGGATGCTCGGGGCGATCATGGGTTCCGGGGCTGAGGCGGGCACGTTCCTGAGTCTAGGTGGCGCCCCCGACGCCGAACTGCCCCAGGCTTGCGCACCTGCAGCGGCCTCAGCCGCTGCGGGTGCAGGGCCAGGGCGTCCTCAGCGGGTGCGGCGCAGCGCGGCGAAGAACATCGCGTCGGTGCCGTGCCGGTGCGGCCACAACTGCACCATGGCCGAGCCGTCCGTGCCGGGCACCTGCGCGAACGCCGGCCGGGCGTCGACCAGCTCGACGTCGCTGTTGTCGGCCAGCAGCCGCTCGATCTGATGCCGGGTCTCGGCCAGGTGCGGTGAGCAGGTCGCGTAGCCGACCAGCCCGCCGGGCCGGACCAGTCGCAGCGCGGTGGCCAGCAGGTCGGCCTGCAGCGACCGCAGCTCCGGCAGGTCGGCCGGGCTACGCCGCCAGCGCGCCTCGGGCCGCCGGCGCAGCGCGCCCAGGCCGGTGCACGGGGCATCCAGCAGCACCCGGTCATAGCCGCGGTCATCGGGCTCCCGCTTGCGTGAATCGCCCACCAGGATCTCGACGTCCCAGCCTTCGGTGGCCCGGGCGATCAGCTCGGCCCGGTGCGGGTGCAGCTCCTGGGCGGTGAGCTTGGCGCCGCGGTCGGCCGCCAGCGCCGCCAGCAGCGCCGCCTTGCCGCCCGGCCCGGCGCACAGGTCCAGCCAACGCTCGTCGGGGCCGGTCAGCGGCAGCTCGGTCAGCGCCACGGCGCACAACTGGCTGCCCTCGTCCTGCACGCCGGCCCGGTGCTGCTGGATGGCGGCCAGCGCGCCCGGCTCGCCGCCGGAGCTGAGCCGCACGGCGTAGGGCGAGTACGGCCCAGGCTCGCCACCGGACTCGACGACCAGCTCAGCCCGCTCGATCCGGCCCGGCCAGCCGACCAGGTGGGTCTCGGGACGCTCGTCATCGGCCGCCAGCGCCTCGGTCAGTTCGGACTCGTCCGCGCCGAGGGCCTCGGCGAAGGCAGCCACGATCCAGCCCGGATGGCTGTAGCGCAGCGCCAGCCGGCCCAGCGGCGAGGCGCCCTCGGCGATCTCGTCGCACCAGCTGTCGAAATCGCGCGCGCTGACCTTGCGCAACACCGCGTTGACGAACCCGGCCGCCCGGACGTTGCCAGTGGCCCGGGCCAGATCGACGGTGGTCGCCACCGCGGCGTGGGTCGGGATCCGGGTGCGCAGCAACTGGTAGGCGCCCAGGCGCAACAGGTTCAGCACCGCGATCTCGATGTCGGCGAGGTCGCGGCTGGCGCACCGGCGCAGCACCTCGTCCAGGGTGCCGGTGGCCCGGAGCGTGCCGTAGCCCAGTTCGGTGGCAAGTGCGGCGTCCCGGCCCGTCAACCCGGCCTCGCTCAGCTGCCTGGGCAGCACCAGGTTGGCGTAGGCGTCCTGCTCGCTGACCGCCTGCAGCACCGCGAAGGCAGCCGCGCGGGGTGCGTCAGCCGCGTCCGGGACCGCGCGCAGTGGCTGGGGATCCACCGGCCGGGCGCCGGTGAGTCTGATTCCCTGCGAGCGACCACTGCGTGCCCGGGCCGGGTCTGACCGGTTGCTCCGCCGGCCCGACTGTGAGGACCGGGCCGGGTCTGACCGGCTGCCCTGGCGCCGCTCGCGAGGGTTGGGGTCGTTGGGATTGCGGCCAGTGGGCTTCTCAGCCAAGTCGAACACCTGATTCCAGCCGCAGCCCGCGCGCCCAGTCAGCGGCCGGCATCGGGTTCTTGCCGGCCGGCTGCACCGTGCCGAGCCGGAGCGGGCCGGTGGCGGTGCCCACCAGCACCGCGTTCTTGCTGATGGACAGTTCCCCGGCGGTCAGCGACGAGTTCCCGACGGCCAGCGACAAGTCCCCAGCAGCCGGCGCGGCCGGGCCCAGCTTGAGCCTGCCGTCCCCAAAGGTGGTCCAGGCGCCGGGCTCGGGGGTGCAGGCCCGGATCCGGCGGTCCACCGCAAGGGCGGGTTGGCCGAAGTCGATCCGGGCATCGGCCACGCTCAGCTTCGGCGCGTAGGACACCCCGTCGCCGGATTGTGGTTGGGGTCGCAGCGAGCCGTCGGCGATGCCGTCCAGGGTGGCCACCAGCAGCGGGGCGCCGGCCTCGGCCAGCCTGGCCAGCAGCTCACCGCTGGTGTCGTGCGGCCGGACCCGTTCGGTGAGCACCCCGAACACCGGCCCGTCGTCCAGGCCGGGCCCGATCAGGAACGTGGTGGCCCCGGTGGTGTCATCGCCGTGCAGGACGGCGTGCTGCACCGGGGCCGCGCCCCGCCAGGCCGGCAGCAGCGAGAAGTGCAGGTTGACCCAGCCGTGCCGCGGCATGCTCAGCGCCGGCTCGCGCAGCAACGCGCCGTAGGCCACCACCGGCGCGCAGTCGACGTCGAGTTCGGCCAGTCGCCGCACGAAGTCCTCCTCGGTCGGCTTGTCGGGGCTGAGCACCTCGACCCCGGCCTGGCGCGCCAGCTCGGCGACCGGCGAGGGAGTCAGCCGGCGGCCCCGGCCGGCGCGGGCCTGCGGCCGGGTCAGCACCGCGACCACCTCGTGCGCCGGGTGCGCCAGCAACGCGCGCAAGGACGGCACCGCCACCTCAGGCGTTCCCGCGAACAGCAACCTCACCGAGGCTGGCCGAACACGCCGGTAGGGCCACCGTGCGGGCTGAGCTTGACCACCGGCGGCGCGAGGCCCGCCCATTCGGCGTTGCGGATCTCGGCCAGTGCCGCCCGGCGGGTCTGCGGGTCGAGCCGGTCGACGAACAGCACCCCGTCGAGGTGGTCGGTCTCGTGCTGGATGCAGCGCGAGAGCCGGTCGGTGCCGACCACGGTGATCGGGTCGCCGTAGCAGTTCTGGCCGTGCGCGACGACATGCTCGGCCCGCCGGCAGTCGAAGAACAGGCCCGGGATCGACAGGCAGCCCTCCGGCCCGTCCTGGGTCTCATCAGAGGGAAAGTGCAGCACCGGATTGATCAGGTGGCCCTGCTCCTCCTCCGAGACCCGGTAGGTGAACACCCGCAGCCCCACCCCGATCTGGGGGGCGGCCAGCCCGGCGCCCGGGGCGTCGATCATGGTCTCGGTCAGGTCGGCGACCAGCCTGCGCAGCTCCTTGTCGAACACCGTCACCGGGTCGGCCGGAGTGCGCAGCACTGGGTCGCCGAAAAGGCGGATCGGCTGAACGGTCACCTGTCCATTCTAGGGATGGAAGAAAGTCGGCCAGCTCACGCCGCGGTGCCGGCGCCGCGCACCGGCGCCGACACCGCGGCCATACCGCCTCAGTGCGCGGCGGTCGCCTTTTCCGCGCCCGCGCCGGTGAGCGAGCGGACCTCCATCTCGGCCGCCTTCTCCGGCGTCGAGCTCCCACGGCTGGTGAGCGTCCCGATGACCGCGAGCAGGAACGACAGCGGGATGGTGACGATGCCCGGGTTGTCGAGCCCGAACCAGGAGAAGTCGACCGACGGGTCGGTGAACATCGACGGGCTCTTGCCGGTGACCGGGTCGGCAGGCTTGCCCGACACGACCGGCGAGAAAATGATCAACACCAGGCACGAGATCAGGCCGCCGTAGATGCTGAACAGCGCGCCGCGGGTGTTGAACCGCCGCCAGAACAGCGAGAACACGATCGTCGGCAGGTTGGCACTGGCCGCGATGGCGAAGGCGAGCGCCACCAGGAACGCGATGTTCTGGCCGTTGGCCAGAATGCCGCCGATGATCGCGACGACGCCGATCACGACAACCGTCACCCGCGCGACTCGGACCTCGCCATCGGGGGTGACCTCCCCGCGCTTGATGACGTTGTTGTAGACGTCGTGCGCGAACGACGCGCTGGCGGTGATCGTCAGGCCGGCCACCACGGCGAGGATGGTCGCGAACGCGACGGCGGCGATGACGCCGAGCAGCACCGTCCCGCCGAGCTCGAAGGCCAGCAGCGGTGCCGCCGAGTTGGCCCTGCCAGGCGCGGCCGCGATCGTCTGCGGGCCGACGAGGGCGCCGGCGCCGAAGCCGAGGATGAGCGTGAACAGGTAGAAGAGGCCGATCAACCAGATCGCCCATACGACCGAACGGCGGGCCTCCTTGGCCGAGGGCACCGTGTAGAAGCGCATCAGGACGTGCGGCAGGCCCGCCGTTCCCAGCACCAGCGCGAGGCCGAGCGAGAGGAAGTCCAGCTTGGTCAGGCCGCTCTTTCCGTACTGCGCGCCGGGGTCGAGCAGCTTCGAGCCCGTCGGGCCGGCCCTGTCGACGGCTGCGCCGAGCAGGCTGGACACGTTGAAGCTGAACCTGCTGAGCACCCATACGACCATGATCGCGGCGCCGACGATGAGCAGCCCGGCCTTGATGATCTGCACCCAGGTCGTGCCGCGCATGCCGCCGACGAGGACGTAGGCGATCATGAGGACGCCGACGATCGCGATGACGACGCCCTGGCCGGCCTTGGTCTCGATGCCGAGCAGCAGCGCGACGAGCCCACCGGCGCCGGCCATCTGCGCCAGCAGGTAGAAGAACGTGACGATGAGTGTCGACAGGCCGGCCGCCGCCCGCACCGGCCGCTGCGCGAGCCGGAAGGACAGGACGTCGGCCATCGTGAACCGGCCGGTGTTGCGCAGCAGCTCGGCGACGAGCAGCAGCGCGACGAGCCAGGCGACCAGGAAGCCGATCGAGTAGAGGAACCCGTCGTAGCCGTAGAGCGCGATGGCCCCGGCGATGCCGAGGAAGCTCGCCGCGGACAGGTAGTCACCGGCCAGCGCGACGCCGTTCTGTGGGCCGGTGAAATTGCGCCCCCCTGCGTAGAACTCGTTCGCACCGGCCTTGCGGCGCGAGACCCGCAGCACGATGACGAGCGTGACGACGACGAAGGCGGCGAAGATCGCCATGTTGACGGCCGGCGAGCCGAGGTCCTCGGCGGCCAGCAGCGCGGGGCTCACCGGGCGTCCTCGGTCAGGTGGACGCGGCGGGCGAGCTCGGCGGCGGCCGGATCGAACCGGCGGTCGGCCCACCGGGCGTACACGGTCGTGATGACGAAGGTCGACACGAACTGCAGCAGGCCGATGACCAGGCCGAGGTGGATGTTGCCGACCACCTTGGTGCTCATGAAGTCGGTGGCGTAGACCGAGAGCAGGACGTAGAGCAAGTACCACGTGAGGAACAGTGCGGACATCGGGAAGACGAAGCGGCGGAAGGTCCGGCGCAGCTCCGCGAACTCGGGCGAGTCGGCGACCTCACGGTAACTGCCGACCGGGTGGCCGACTTCACTGGTCGGGGGTATGGAATCGGGGTGGCGCTCGGACGTCGACATCGGTCTCCTTCAGGATCCGTGTGTGAGCCAGGTCATAGAAATCACCATAGCGCCGGGAAGAAGCTGTCGATGTGGGCCTGTCCCTGCCCGGGCGGCAGGAGCAGCTGCGAGGTGACGTCGGGCAGCGTCACCCTTGCGCGGTGATGGTGATCTCGGTCTGGCGCACCAGGGTGCCCAGGACGGCGCGTTGCTCCGGGGCCAGGTTCAGCAACGCGCTGAATTCGGCACTGGACATCCGCAGCCCGGCGCTCTGGCCGCCGTCCGGCGCGCGAACCACCTCCGGCGCGACGGCACCCGAAGCCGGCTGTCCAGCGCTGGGCGAGCCGAACCGCTGTTCGAGCAGCGTCTCGATCTCGGCGGCGGTGCGGGGGTCATCGGCGCCCCAGCCCGAGATGATCGCCACCACGTCGCGAGGCACGCGCAGGAAGGCCGCCAGCTGCGACAGCAGCAGTTCGACGTCGGGCAGCGGCCGGCGCTCCTCGACCTTGGTCAGCCGGTAGCCGGCGTCGAGCTCCTCGTGCGCGGCCAGCACGAACTCGGTCCGCGACATCCGCATCAGCAGCTCGATGACGGTGTCGACGTCACCGTGCCGCAGCGCGACCCACACCGCGGCAGGCAGCAGGTCTGCCTCGGCGACGCCCTCGACGGCGGTCGCCGCGAAGGCCTCCTCCAGCAACTCGCCGCCGGCCCGGGCCTCCCGTCCCTTGGCGAACAGGGCCAGCACCGCGACCGGTGACCGGGCAGCCGTCAGCGCCGCGTCGTACTCACGCAGCCGCTCCCGCCGCAGTTCGTCCTTCGTCGCCTGAGCCATGCGCTCAGTCTGCCCGCCGCGTCCGGTGATCCGGCGCAGGAAGCGGCCTCAGCTGAGGTCGCGCCGGGCGAACACCGCCAGCGACACCAGCGTGACGACGCCGGCGAACACCAGCAGCATCACGCCGCCGTGGACGTTGGAGATGTGGATCTCCTTGGCCATCACATACCCCTCCACCGGGTTGAACACCTGCTTGCCGTACACGGTGATGCCCGAGCTCACGATCCAGGCCGCGATGTTGGTCGTGAACAGGTAGGGCTGCAGGTCCGGGTTCAGCGCCCGGATCACGTTCTCGACCACGGCGAAGTAGACGAACGCCACTCCCAGCGCCGCCGCCGAGTTGCGCATCAGGCTGGCCAGGCTGAAGCCGATCAGCGCGGTGATGAGCACCAGCAGGGCTGCCCGGATCTGGGCATTGACCACGTGCGACCAGAAGTGCTCGGCCTGCGGCCCCAGTGACGACACCGGCAGGCCGCGGTAATGCAGCAGCACCTTGGCAGTGCCGAACCACACCAGCTGGGCCAGCATCGCGAGGACCAGCACCGACGAGAGCACGGCCAGCAGCTTGGCAGCCATCACCCGCAGCCGTCGGGGCTCCCAGAACAGCCAGGCGATCAGGTTCTTGCTCGACCACTCGGCGCCGATGAACGTCGCCGCCAGCAGAAAGGCCAGCATGGCGGTCGCCACGCCCACCGCCATCGCGAAGTCCTCCACCCCGCTGGGCGGGAACGGCTGGGTGCTCAGGAACTGATCGATCGGAAACTGTTCCGGGGTCGGCGGCGAACCGCAGTTCAGCGCCTCCTGCTCGTTGGCCGCACTCTTCCTGCACTGCTCGGTCTCGGCGGTGAACTGGACGATCAGCTGATCGCGTTGCGCGGTCGCCTGGGCGATATCGGCGGGGGTGGTCCGGCTATGGGTGTTCCAGAGCAGGGCCACCGCGATCAGGTAACCGATCAGGCTGAGGCCCAGCGCGACCCGGGTGAACCGGCGGGCGGCCAGCCTGCGGAACTCGGCCCGCACCAGCCGCCCGAAGGCCGGCGCCGAGGTGCGCGGACCGGTCTGCGACACCGGGGCGGCCGTGTCCGGCCGGGTCGTCATGACCGTCCCCCTGGCATCGGCTGGATCCCCGCGCCGGGTTGAGCGCCGTTCGCGGGCAAGGCGCCGTTCGCGGGCAGGGCGCCGTTCGCGGGCAGGGCAGCTGCGCTCGCTGGGTCGGACTCGGCCGTCAGGTCCAGGAAGACGCTTTCCAGGTCGGCGGCGATCGGGCTGAGCTCCTGCAGGTAATGCCCGGCGTCGCTGAGCGCCTTGGTCACCGCGGCCGGGTCGGCGACCCCGCTGACCCGCCAGGCGTCTGCCAGCGAGCTGACCGAGAAGCCGGCTTGCTCCAGGACGGCGCGGCCGCCGGCCGGGTCAGCGAGCCGGACCCGGACGTCGCCGGTGGTCCTGGAGGCGAGCAGGTCGGCGACCGAACCGGTGCTGATGACCTGGCCGCGCGACATGATCGCCACCCGGTCGCACACCTGCTGCACCTCGCTGAGCTGGTGCGATGACAGCAGCACCGTCACGCCGCTGGCGCCGAGCTGGACGATGAGCTGGCGGACCTCGCGGATCCCGGCAGCGTCCAGGCCGTTGCCGGGCTCGTCCAGGATCAGCAGTTCGGGGTTCTTCAACAGCGCGGCCGCGATACCCAGCCGCTGCTTCATGCCGAGGGAGTAGCCCTTGACCCGGTCGCCGGCCCGCGAGGTCAACCCGACGAAGTCCAGCAGCTCGTCCACCCGCCTCGGGTCGATGGCGCTGGCGTCGGCGAGCAGGCTGAGGTTGCGCCGGCCGGTGAACTGCGGAAAGAACAGCGGCGTCTCCACCAGCGCGCCGATCCGTCCGATCACCTGCGGCAGCTGGGCCGGCACCGGATGGCCGAGCACCCGCATGCTGCCCGAATCGGCCCGCACCAGGCCCATCAGCAAGCGGATCGTGGTGGTCTTGCCCGAGCCGTTGGGGCCGAGAAACCCGAACACCCCGCCGGCCTCGACGTCGAGGTTCAGGCCTCGGACGGCATGCTCGGCGGGCTTGCGCCAGCGACGGTAGGTCTTGTGCGCGTCGCGGATCTCGACGACCGGCATAGTCACCCCCTTGTTCGGGGGGTGACTATGCCGGATTCAGCCGGTGACGGTGGGACCTTGACCAGGATCACCCGCCACCCGGCCCTGCCGGAAGCTCAGCCGACTCAGGTCAGCGCGGGCCCGGACTCCTCGCTGCCGCTCAGTTCCTTGAGGAAGTCGTGGCAGCGCTTGGCCCGCGCGGAGTCCTGCTCCATGACCTCGCGGAAGAAGTCCGCGATGTCTTCCCGGCCCGCGTTGGATGCGTCCCGGACGTACTGGCCGTAGTCGTGGCCGGCTTTCAGCGAGTGGTACTGGACCGAGATCAGGTCGTAGGAGACATCGTCGAATCCGGTTTCACCGGTGGCCATGCGAACACCTCACACTTACTTGGTTCGCGATGCAGAACGCCGTCGTTCGCGTCGTGCAACGCGCGATTGTGACGGTTTGCTCTGTCCAGCACAGCATCTTCGGTGTCGGCAGCGGCTGTCAAGACGCCGGTCGCGGATCGGTGCTCAGCACCGACATCACCATCTCGTCGTGCCAGTGCCCGTCCCCGCGCAACGCGTGGCGCAGCCGGCCCTCGAGCTGGAATCCGCACTTCTCATAGACCCGGCGGGCCCGCGGGTTGAAGTCGAAGACGCCCAGGCTGACCCGGTGCAGGCCGGCGACGTCGAGGGCGTAGTCGAGGACCAGCCTGGTCACCTCGGTGCCGTAGCCCCTGCCGAACACCTGCGGGCCGGCCAGCAGGATCCGGTAGTTGGCCGAGGCGTTGTCGGGGTCGTAGTCGTTGAGCACCGCCTCGCCGAGAAAGGCGCCATCCGAGCGGCGCAGCACCGCCCAGTCGGCGCGGTCGTGCTGCTGGGACCGGCTGGACAGCCACTGCTCCGCTCCGGCCGGGTCCACCGGCAGGTGACTGCCGGTCAACCGCCGGACCTCCGGATCGGCCAGTGCTGTCAGGTAGTCCGGCAGCACCGTCTCGGTCAGCTGCTCCAGCCGGACCAGCTCGCCGGTGAGCACCGGCTGGTCGCGAAACAGGTCGGGGCGAGTCACGGGCACCATCCTCCCTGGTAGCCATCCTCCTGGCGGCGCAGCCACCCGGCGAGTCCGCGTGCGGCCGCTCTGACGCTCACGGCGCTCACGGCGCTCACGGCGCTCACGGCAGCTTGATAACGGTGCCGACGTGAGCAACGCCGCCATCTTGGGCATTGCAGCCACGACGGGTACTGTCGCGTCCACAGTCGATCTTCGGCGGTTCAGTCGCGCTCGGCTTCATCTGTCTAGTTCCACGGGGGACCTCATGCGCACTTTTCTGTCGAGCGCCGTCGCCGCCTGCGCGGCCCTGCTGTTGCTGGCGCCCACCGCCGCGAACGCCGAGCCGGCGTCCCGCCTCAAGATCGCGCCCAAGACCAGCGCGTTCTACCTGTACGACGGAAGCCCCACCGGCACCGGCCCGCTGTTCGACGCAGTGAGTGTGCAGGTCCAACTGCGCGACTGCCCCGCCGGCAACTACGTGCTCTGGATGGACCTCGTCCAGGACGGCGTCACCTATCCGGTGGCCTCGACCGCCCTGGGCGTCGGTGAGTTCAGCTGCACCGCCACCGGCACCGCCCCGCAGTTGAGCATGGGCTTCTACGGCAACGGCCTGCACCCGGGCACCGCCCAGGTCATCGCCACCGTCTACCGGCAGGAAGACGGCATGCCGGTGCTGGTGGAGAGCAGCCGCACGGTGCGCATCCCGGCCGGGACCAACCAGCCCTGAGGCCCTGACTTCGCTGGGGTCGCCGCAGCTGAGCTGATCGCCAGCTGAGTGAACCGCCGCAGCTGAGCGGTTGCCGCTTAGACGGCGTCGGCGAACCGGTCGGCGGCGCTGAGCAGCAGTTCGGTGGTGCGCTCGTTGCCCCGGTGACCGGCCTCGGCGACCACGTGCAGTTCGGCGTCGGGCCAGCTGCGTGCCAGCAGCCACGGCACGTCGAGCGGCCCGCCGAGGTCGAGCCGGCCGTGGATCAGCACGCCGGGGATGCCGGCCAGCCGGTGCGCGTCGCGCAGGATCTGCCCCTCGTCGAGCCATGCGCCGTGTGAGAAGTAGTGGCTGACGATGCGGGCGAACTGCAGCCGGAAGTCCGGGTCGGTGAAGCGCTCGCTGGGCCGCCAGCCCGGTTCGAGAGAGAGCGCGGCATCCTCCCAGTCACACCAGTCCTGGGCCGCCTGACGCATGACATCGGGATCTGAGCTCTGGTTGAGCAACCGGTGGTAGGCCGCGACCAGGTCGCCGTCGCGGTCGGCCTCGGCAACGCCTGCCCGGAAGCGGAACCATTGCTCGGGCAGGAACCGGCCGGTCTCGTGGTAGAGCCAGTGCACGTCGCTGCGCCGGGTCATGGTCACCGCCTCCAGCACCAGCGCGCGGACCCGCCGCGGGTAGGCCTGGGCGTAGACCAGGGCCAGGGTGACGCCCCAGGAGCCGCCCCACAGCACCCACCGGTCGATGCCCAAGTACTCGCGCAGCAACTCGATGTCGGCGATCAGGTGCGGCGTGGTGTTGGTCGAGAGGTCAGTGGCGGGGTCACTGGCCGGTGGGGTGCTGTGCCCGCAGTTGCGCTGATCGAGCTGGATGATCCGGTAGCGCGCGGGATCCCAGTGGCGGCGCGCGCCGGGATTGCTGCCCGCGCCCGGCCCGCCGTGCAGCAGCAGGATCGGAGTGCCAGCCGGGTTTCCGCTGGCCTCCCAGTACATCCGGTGCCCGTCGCCGACGTCGAGCATCCCGCTCTGGTAGGGCTCGATGGCTGGGTGGCGTTGCATGTGGCTTTCTCCTCCGCTCGAGCCTGCTTCAGCTCGGGCCGGCTTCGGCTTGGGCCTGCTTGAGCTTTCGCCAGCCGCCGGCGCGGTTGTTGGCGATGATCTGGGAGAACATCGCGGTCAGCGCCGTAGCGTTGATCGGCTCTCCCGGTCGGACCGCCACGGTGCGGGCGGTCTTGTTGTCATGGCCCGCGGTGATGATGTGCTCGGGGTCGGCGACCATCGCGCCGTCGTAGAGAAAGACGTTGACGTGGTTCTTGGTCGCCAGCAGCGCGCAGATGTTGCCCTGCAGGACGAAGTACGGCTGGACGCGCCGCTTGACCGTCTCGGTCACCTCCGGGTCGGCGGCGTGCACCAGGTCGCGCACCTCGTGGCAGATCTCCTGCTGCCAGTCGGCCAGGCCGTCGATGTAGGCGTCCACCCGCGGGTCCTTGGCGTAGGTCATTGTCCGGGCTCCTCAGCTGCGATCACCGCATCCTCGCACCTTGCCCCGGTTGTCGGCCCTACGGCCTACGGTGGAGCCATGGTCACGCTCGAGGATGCTGCCCGGCTGGCGATGGAACTGCCCGAGGTGACCGAGGGCGAGCGGTTCGGCAACCGCACCTGGTACGTCAACGGCAAGGCATTCGCCTGGGAACGGCCGTTCAGCAAGGCCGACCTCAAGCGGTTCGGTGACGCCACCCCGCCGGACGGCCCGATCATGGCGGTGAAGGTCGCGGACTTGAGCGAGAAGGAGGCCGTCCTCGCGGCCAACCCGGCCGGCTTCTTCACGATCTCCCATTTCAACGGCTACCCCGCCGTGCTCATCCAGCTCGACAGGGCCGAGGAGTCAGCGCTGCGCGAGGCGATCATCGACGGCTGGTTGGCCTGCGCGCCGCGGACACTGGCCCAGCGCTACCTCGCGCGGTAGCCGGGCGTCGGAGGCCACCACGCCTCAAGGTGGGTGCAGGATGGGCGGATGAGCAAAGATGACGTCCGCGACGGCGTCCAGCTGACGAACCTCGATCAGCCGCTGTTCGACGGCGCGGGCGCCACCAAGCGTGAGTTCGTGGACTATCTCGACGCCATCGCCGACCGGATGCTGCCGGGCCTGCGGGATCGGCCGCTGTCGGTGGTGCGCATCCTGCGCGGCCAGGACGCGTTCATGCAGAAGAACGTTCCCAAGTACACCCCGGAGTGGGTGAAGACGGTGACGGTGTGGGCCGAGGCGTCCAAGCGCGAGATCTCTTACGCGCTGTGCGATGACCGCCCGACGCTGCTCTGGTTCGCCAACCAGCGCGCCGTGGAGTACCACCCGACGCTGTTCCGGCTCGACCAGCGCGATCGGCCGACGCACCTGGTGCTCGACATCGACCCGCCGGAGGGGGCGGCGTTCCGGGTCGCCCTGGACGCTGCCCTGCTGGTGCGACAGGCGCTGGCCGAGGTGGGGATGCGGGGCGCGCTCAAGACCAGCGGCGCCAAGGGCGTGCACGTCATGGTGCCGATCGCGGGCGCGGCGACGGAAGAGGTGGCCGCGGCGACCCGGGCGCTGGCGGTGCGCGCCGAGCGCCTGGACCCGGCGCTGGCCACCACGGCGTTCGTCCGGGAGGACCGTGAGGGAAAGGTGTTTCTGGACTCGACCCGCGCCGGCGGGGCCACGGTGGTGGCGGCGTACAGCCCGCGGCTGCGCGCTGGGCTGCCGGTGTCGTTCCCGCTTTCCTGGGACGAACTCGACAGCGTCCAGCCCGCTGACTTCACCGTGCACACCGCGCTCGGGCTGATGGGTTCGGGTGATCCGTGGGCCGAGCGGATGCCGGAGCCGCAGCCTTTGAGCGAGATTCTCGTCGAGGAGGGCCGGCTGATCCCGATCGCGCGGGTGGCCGCCATGCACGAGGGCAAGCGGCGGGCGCGCGCACGCCGGGAGGCGGACGAGACCGCGGCTGGCGAAACGGCCGAGGCCACCGGCCAGTCACCGGATGCGCCTGCTTGACCGGCGGCTGTCTGACTGGCGTCTGTCTGAACAGCGGCTGTCTGACCGGCGTCAGGTCACGGGGCCGGTCGCATGCGCGGGGGCAGCTCCTGCAGGACCCAGCCGTTGCCGTCCGGGTCGTCGAAGGTCACGAATGAGCCCCATGGCTGCACGTCGACCTCGCTGGCCTGCACACCGTGGTCGAGCAGGTGCTGGCGAGCCGCCGCCGCGTCGGGCACCACCACCTGCACGCCGCGCTGGCTGCCCGGCGTCATCTGGGTGATGCCGGTGCCGAACGCGATCGAGCACGCCGACCCGGGCGGGGTCAGCTGCACGAAGCGCAACTGCTCGTTGACCTGCTGGTCGTGGTCGGCGTGGAAACCGACCTGATCGACGTAGAACGCCTTGGCGCGGTCGACGTCGGTCACCGGGATGAAGATGAGCTCGATCTTCCAGTCCATGTCCATCCTCGCAAGGTAGGACAGCCGTCTGACAACACCGCGAGCGGCGGTGTGGCTGCAGCGACCGATCCCGGGGCGCCGGCCCGGCTCACGCGCACTGCGCGCGAGCCGGGCCGTACTGGTGCCAGATGTCAGGCTGGAGGCTCAAGCCCCGGCCGGTCGTCGAACAGCTGCACCCAGCGCCCGTCGAACCCGCCGTTGGCGGCGGTGTACCAGGCGCCGCGCAGCCAGTCGCCGTTCTCCTCGGTGCTGTCGGTGTCGACCGTCCCGTCGTGGACGAAGTAGTCATGCTGCCACCAGTAGGAGTTGGGCGAGTCGTAGCGTCCGCTGGCCATCTGACGGGTCCACACGGAGTTGTCGGTGCCCACCCCTTCGAAAGCCTCGAAGTCGTCGCTGGTGGAGGGCCAGTCCTCGTCCGCCTCGGCGGAGTAAGCGCCGTAGAACCAGTCCTTGAGCAGTTGCCCGTTGCGCCCGCCGTCCAGATCGGACTTTCCGTTGTCACGGGCCCGCGTGTGGAAGCGCTGGCGTCCGGCGGGGACATCGATCGCCCCCGTCTCGTTCACGACCGGCGACTCCAGCACGATGTCGCCCGCCGTGCTCGACAGCCAGTGCGTGGACCAGGCCGGGTTGCCGGACCAGTGGCTCAGGGTGATGTCGGCGATGTCCTGCAGTTCATAGGTGAGCCGCTTCGTCTGGTACCAGGCGATGGTCTGCTCGTTGTCGTATCCGGTGAATGACGTGGAGGCGTTGGAGAAGTTCAGCGGCTTCGCGCCCCAGGCGCTGACCGCGGCCGAGGACGACTGCGGGACGAAGATGTAGTGGACGTTCTTGTCACTGTCCTTGCCGCTGATCTCCACCTCGGCCTGGTTGGTCGAGGGTTGGCTGATGAGCGCGCTGTGGGTGTCGTTGGAATACCGCAGCTCGTGCGCGTGGGTGGCCGTGACCTCGCCGGCCTCGTCGGCCTGCCAGATCATCAGGTGCTTGCCCGTGGCGGTGTTCATGAAGTTGAACCCGGAGTCCCCGCGCTTGCGGATGATGTCCTCACTGTGATGGGTGATGGTCGAGGTGTTCACGTACTCACCGGTTGCCCCGGGCGTGCCGGTGACGTTGCGCACGACGATCTCGATCCGCTCCCAGTCGTGGATCTCGGAGCCTTCCTTGTCCGCCGCGTTGTACACGTGGTAGAGCAGCACCAGCGACTTGGTGCTGCCGGTCATGTACTCGATCAGCGAGGTGTACAGGGTCGGGCGGATCCGCCACCTGGCGTACGGGCTCGTGGTCGCCTTGGCCGCCGACGCGGCGGTGTACTGGTTCACCTTCAGCCAGTTGACGCGGTTCGTCGCGAAGTTCTGGTCCTGGTCGAAGTCGTAGTTGGTCAGCCAGTCGCGGCCTTCCTGCGCGTTGTTCTCGTTGCCGCGCTTGAAGATCACCGGCGCGTAGTAGTTGAGATAGGCCTGGCGCTGCGTGTTCGTCAGCAACGGCACGACGGCATGAGCCTCTTGGTTTGAGATCACCGGCAAGGTCGCCAGGACGAGCACCGCGAGAACCATCGCTCGCAGCGCAGTGCGAAGCGACGTTCGGGGCAGCTGGGCAGGGCCAGGACTGGACGGGAGGGGCGCGCGGAACCGCACATGTACTCCTTGGGGGTGTGAGGGCGACCGGCAACTGGCCGATTCACGCCTCGCTTCGAACGGGCAGCAATATTGTATATTATGTACTAATTAATAATGGAAATGTGATCGCGGCTCCGACCCTTTGGCGCACCTGTTCCTACCGGATGACCAGGCGACCCTGACTCGCCGGCGAGCACCGCACGGTCGCCTTCCGGGCCTGACGGCATCGCCGGTCTTGTGCGGCGAATTGCCTGCCAGTCGGCAGACCGCCAGGATGGGCCCATGATCAGGTTCGGGCGGTGGTGGCTTGCGCTGCTGCTACTTGCCGCCAGCGCAGGCTGCACCTCGCGCCCCGCCGCTGACGCGCAGCTGCCGGCTAGTTCCTCGCCGTCGCTCTCGTCGTCTTTCGCGTCCTCGTCCCCGGCGCGCTCGTCGTCGGCGGGCACGGTTGGCTCGTCACCCGCCCGCACCACAGCCCGGTCATCAGTGTCGCGGCTTGCGACCTCGCGGCCTCCGACGTCACGTCCCTCGGTGTCGCGTAGCGCGTCGGCGCCGCCGGCCGGGGTCACGGCCCGCGCGGTGGGGTTGGTCGATATCCGGACGGTCGTCCCCGACGCGATCGTCGAATTGCGCTATGCCACCAGCAACAACTTCGTCGGCGTGCCGATGTACCCGGCCGGCGCCCGATGCCTGGTGCACGAGTCGATGGCGCCCGGCTTGAAGGTGGCCGCGGACCGGTTGCGGCGCGAGGGCTTTGTCGTCGTCTTCTGGGACTGCTACCGGCCGCACGCGGTGCAGGTGCGCATGTTCGACATCGTCTCCGACCCGCAGTGGGTGGCCCGGCCCGGGCCGTACGCGACCAGCCACGTAGCCGGCCGCTCGGTCGACATCACGCTTGCCTATGCGGCCACCGGTCGGCAATGCCCAGCCGCTCAGCGAGTCCAACGCCGTTGCCTGCTGGACATGGGCACCGACTTTGACCACTTCTCGTCGATCGCTAGGGCGTTCGCGACCGACGGGGTCAGCCAGCAGGCGCAGGCCAACCGGGCGCGGCTGCGGTCGGCGATGAATTCCGGCGGGATCACCGTGTACTCAGGTGAGTGGTGGCACTTCAACGGGCCAAACTCCGGGGTCAGGCGCCCGCACCTCAACGCCCCGCTCACCTAGTCCGGTCAGAACAACTCAAGCGGGTCAAGCATGATCCGCACCGCTCCCCCGGACTTGCGCGCTGATCGGACGGCCGCCGCGGCGTGCAGGGCCTCGGCCAGCGCCACCCCGTCCGGCCGCGGCACCCGCAACAGGCTGCGGATGTGCTCGGTCGGCTGGCCGCCGCGAACAGCTTGCACCGGCACCGAGCCGAGCTCCTCGGCCGAACCAGGCAGCTGGCTCAGCGACAGCAACTCGGCGACGTCAGCCGGCGCGCCGACCAGGGCAGCCATCCGGCTGATCGGCGGAAAGTGCAGCTCACGCCGGTCGGCCAGCTCACGCTCGGCATGCCCGGCCGGGTCCCACCGCAGCAGCGCCTGCACCACCGCCAGCGAGGCGTCAGCGCCGACGATCACGGTGCCGTCGCCGCGCACCAGCGCCGCCGCGTTCGCCCAGCGCCGCATCGCCTCCTCCGCCGCCCGCAGGTCGGGCCGGGACAGCAACGCCCAGCCGTCCAGCAACAGCGCCGCGCCGTACCCGTCCGGGGCGACCGGCTCAGCGCCCGGCGTCGCCACCACCAGCGCCGGCCCGGCCGGGATGTCGGCCAGCACCGAATCACCGGCGCTCACCCGCAGCACCACCCCCGGAAACGCCCGGCCCAGCTCCTCGGCGGTCCGGGTCGAGCCGACCACCATCGCCCGCAGCCGGTCGGCGCCGCACTTGGGGCAGCGCCAGTCCGCCGCCGGCCGGCCGCACCACCGGCAGGACGGCAGCCCCTGCCGCGACGCCGCCGCCAGCGGCCCGGAGCAGTGCCGGCAGCGGGCCGGCGTCCGGTCCTTGGCGCACGCCAGGGTCGGCGCGTAACCGCGCCGGGGCACCTGCACCAGCACCGGGCTGCCGGCGGCCAGCGCGGCCCGGGCGGTTCGAAAGGCCAGCGCCGGCAACCGGGTCGACCGGGCGACCGGGTCGCGTTCGAGTTCCACCTCATCGCCCAGCGCCACGATCCGGGGCGCGGCGGCCCGCAGCACCGCCCGGTCGGCGACGATCGGCTGCGCCCAGCCCGACTCGACCAGCAGCGCCGCCTCCGCAGTCCGGGCGAAGCCGGCCACCAGCAGCGCCGCGCCGGTGCCGGCGGCTCGCAGCACGGCGACGTCGCGGGCATGCGGGTAGGGCGCGCGGGGCTCGGCGTGCAGGTCGTCGCCGTCGTCCCAGATCACCACCAGCCCCAGGTCGGCCACCGGCGCGAACACTGCCGACCGGTTGCCGAGCACCGCCCGGACCGCCCCGCGCCGCACCGCCAGCCACCGCCGGTAACGGGCCTCGGGTCCCAGATCGGCGCTCAGCACCACGTGCGAGCCCTTGGGCAGCGCCGCCTGCAGCGCCGCGTCGACCCGGCTGATGTCGCGCCCGTCGGGCACCACCACCAGCACCCCCCGACCGCCGGCCAGCGCCGCCTGCGCCGCCTCGGCGATCCGGGCCGGCCAGTCCTCCCCCGGCACCGCGTTCCACACCGCCCGCACCGGCCGGCCGGCCTGCACCCCGCTCAGCCAGGCAGCGCCGGCCCGGTAGCGCGCCCAGCCGTCCGGATCAGGCGCCGCAGGCGCAACCGCGGCCTCGACTGCCACCGCCGACTCGGCACGGGCATGCCGGGGCGGCACCGCCAGCCGCAGCACGTCGGCGAAGGTGCCGGCCCACCGATCGGCCACCGTGCGGAACAGCTCGGCCGTCTCAGCGGTCAGCACCGGCTCGTCGCCGACGCCCCGCTCCAGGTAGGACAGCCGGCCGTCGTGCTCGCTGGCCTCGAGCCGCCGCAGCACCCAGCCGTCGATCAGCCGGCCGGCGAACCGCACCCGGACCCGGGACCCGGGAACCACCACCTCGTCCAGCTCGGCCGGCACCAGGTAATCGAAGGGTCGGTCCAGGTGCGGCAACGGCGAGTCGACGGCCACCCGCGCCACCGGCAGCAGCTCAGCCGGCTGGCGGTCCCGCGGCGGCCGCGGAGCCCGGCGGACGGCCGCCCGCGCCGCCAGCCCGGGCAGGCTGGGAGCGTCCGTGCGGTCGGCGGTCACGGCATATGCCTACCAGCCGAGGCCGACGTTCTCCGACCCCATACGTCCAGCGCTCAGCTCTCGACGCGCCGATCGTTGGCCCGATAGCAGGGCGACTCGCCGACGCAACCCCTGCAGCGCGGCCAACGATCAGGCGAGCGGCGGGCGGCGAGGCTGGACTCCGGCGTTAAATTCGAAGGTAAACGTTCGTCGGCACCGCCCAAGCACACCCAGGGAGACACGTGACGCAGTACGACACGATTGCCCTCGACTACCAGAAGATCTCTGCCGCCGTGCCGCTCCGCGACGCCGAGTGGCACTCACTGCGCGCCCGGCTTGGTGACCTCACCGGTCTCTCCGTCCTCGACCTGGCCTGTGGCGACGGGATGGGCACCCGCCTCCTCAGACAGTGGGGGGCCGCGCACGTGGTGGGCGTCGACATCTCGCCGCAGATGATCGCGCTGGCCCAGCAGCGAGAAGACACCGAGCCCATAGGAATCGAGTACCGGGTCGCGGACGCCGCGACGCTGGGGAGGATCGGCGAGTTCGACCGGGTCTCCGCCGCCTACCTCCTGCACTACGCCGAGAACCGGGATCAACTACGCCAGATGGTGCGGACGGCCTACGACAACCTCAAGCCGGGCCAGCACTTCGTGGCGAGCATCGCCAACATCCTGCAGCCACCGCAGCCCGTCTTCGATCAGCGCAAGTACGGGTTCTCCTTCCGCCTGATGGAGGAAACCCTGCACGAGGGGGCAAGGCTTCGCGGCACGTTGTTCCTCGGCGAGAAGACGGTGGAGTTCGACTTCTACTGGCTGCCCTGGGAAGCGTATGAGGAAGCATTCCGAACCGTGGGATTCCGCTCGTGGAAGATCGAGCCTTTCCTGATCCCTCCGGACTCCGAACGCAAGCGCGGCGCGGGCTTCTGGGAAGAATTTCTCGCCAGACCCTCGGGGATGCACATCACCTGTTCCAAATAGCTGGAAACCGCATTGTGCGGCCCGAACCCGCGGTTTCGACCGAGATCGGCGCGGGTTCGGGCCGCACAATGGCGACAAGCAGAGAAGGATCAGCTGTTGGCGAGTTTGGCCAGCTGCTCGGCGCGGTCGGTCCGCTCCCAGGTGAAGTCGGCGTCCTCGCGGCCGAAGTGGCCGTAGGCGGCGGTCTTCTGGTAGATCGGGCGCTTGAGGTCCAGGTCGCGGATGATCGCGGCCGGCCGCAGGTCGAAGGTTTCGTTGATGGCGTCGACGATCTTGTCGACCGGCACCGTCTCGGTCCCGAAGGTCTCGACGAACAGCCCCACCGGCTCGGCCTTGCCGATCGCGTAGGCGACCTGCACCTCGATCCGGCTCGCCAGCTTGGCGGCCACCACGTTCTTGGCCACCCAGCGCAGCGCGTAGGCCGCCGAGCGGTCGACCTTCGACGGGTCCTTGCCGGAGAACGCGCCGCCGCCGTGGCGGGCCATGCCGCCATAGGTGTCGACGATGATCTTGCGACCGGTCAGGCCGGCGTCGCCCATCGGGCCGCCGACCACGAAGCGGCCGGTCGGGTTGACCAGCACCCGGTAGTCCGAGGTGTCGATGCTCAGCCCCTCGAGCACCGGCTTGATCACGTGCTCCTCGATGTCAGGCTTGAGCAGGGTGTCGAGGTCGATGTCCTCGGCGTGCTGACTCGAGACCACCACCGTGTCGAGCCGGGCGGCCTTGCCGTCGACGTACTCGATGGTGACCTGGGTCTTGCCGTCGGGACGCAGGTAGGGGACGGTGCCGTTCTTGCGGACCTCGGTCAGCTGCTCGGCCAGCCGGTGCGCCAGCCAGATCGGCAGCGGCATCAGCTCGGGGGTGTCGTCGCAGGCGTAGCCGAACATCAGGCCCTGGTCGCCGGCGCCCTGGGAGGCGATGGCGTCCTCGGCCTCGTCCGCGCCCTCGACCCGCGCCTCGTAGGAGGTGTCCACGCCCTGGGCGATGTCAGCCGACTGGGCGCCGATCGACACGCTCACGCCGCAGGACTCGCCATCGAAGCCCTTGCGCGAGGAGTCGTAGCCGATGCCGAGGATGGTCTTGCGGACGATCGTCGGGATGTCGGCGTAGGCGTTGGTGGTGACCTCACCGGCGATGTGCACCTGGCCGGTCGTGATCAGCGTCTCGACCGCCACCCGGCTGGCCGGGTCCTGGCTCAACAGGGCGTCCAGGATTCCGTCCGAGATCTGATCGGCGATCTTGTCCGGATGTCCTTCGGTGACGGACTCCGAGGTGAAGAGGCGACGACGGCTCACAAAAGCTCCTAGGGGTGTGATGGCAAGGGCAGTCTACTCAGGTAGCAATGCCGCGATCGCATCCCAAAGGGCTGCGGCTAACACGGTTTTGGGACCGAGTGGGACGTCGATCTCGGGTCCGGTCGCGCTCAGGATCACCGCGGCGTTGTCGGGCAGGCCGAAGACCCGGCCATCGGACACGGCGTTGACGACCAGCAGGTCACAGCCCTTGCGGGCCAGCTTCGCCCGGCCGTGGGTCAGCACGTCGGCGTGCCGGTCACCGGTCTCGGCCGCGAAGCCGACGATCACCGGCGTGCTCAGCCGGCCGACGGAGCGGGCCCGAACCAGTTCGGCAAGCACGTCCGGGTTGCCGATCAGCTCGATCGGGGCCGGGGCGGCGTCAGTCTTCTTGATCTTGACCTCGGCCGGCGCGGCCGGTCGGAAGTCAGCCACCGCGGCGGCCATCACCACCACGTCGGCGTACTTGGCCGCGGCGTGGGTCGTGGCGCGTAGCTCCTCGGCGCTGCCGACCCGGATCAGCTCGATGCCCGCCGGGCACGGCAGCTCCACGTTGGCCGCCACCAAGTGCACCTCGGCCCCGCGGGCGGCGGCGACGGCGGCCAGGTCGAAGCCCTGCCGGCCCGAGGAGCGGTTGCCCAGAAAACGCACCGGGTCCAGCGGCTCGCGGGTGCCACCGGCGGTGATCAGCACCCGGCGGCCCACCAGGTCCCGCCGCAGCGCGTCCGGCCGGCGCAGCAGCAGCTCGGCCAGCCGGGCGATCTCGGTCGGTTCGGGCAGCCGTCCCTGGCCGAAGTCGTCGCCGGTCAGCCGGCCGTAGGCAGGCTCCAGCACGACCGCGCCACGGCTGCGCAGGGTGGCCACGTTGGCGACGGTCGCCGGGTGGGTCCACATCTCGGTGTGCATCGCGGGGGCGAACAGCACCGGGCCCCGGGCGGTGAGCAGGGTGTTGGTGAGCAGGTCGTCGGCCAGGCCGTGCGCTGCCCTGGCCAGCAGGTCAGCGGTCGCCGGCGCCACCACCACCAGGTCGGCCTGCCGGCCCAGCCGGACGTGCGGCACCTGCTCGGCGCCGGTCCAGACGTCGGTGAGCACCGGGTTGTGCGACAGCGCGGCCCAGGTCGGCTCGCCGACGAAGCGCAACGCCGCCTCGGTGGGCACCACGGTGACGTCGTAGCCGGACCCGCTCAGCCTGCGCAGCAGGTCCACCGCCTTGTACGCGGCGATGCCCCCGGAGACTCCGAGGACCACCCGGGTGGTCTCGACGGGCACGACAAGCATCATGCGAACCCGTTGCCGTGGCCTAGGCCTCGGACGGCTTGAACTCGATCAGGTCAGAGTTGATCTCGCGCAGCGCGATCGACAGCGCCTTCTCCTGCGGAGCGGTCTCGACCATCGGGCCGACGTACTCCAGCAGGCCCTCGCCGAGCTGGCTGTAGTAGGCGTTGATCTGACGGGCGCGCTTGGCGGCCACGATGACCAGGGCGTACTTGGAGCCGGTCCGGTCGAGCAGTTCGTCGATCGGCGGGTTGGTGATGCCTTCGGGAGCAGGCACAGGTGCGGTCACGCTAGCCTCGGATTCTTCTCGTCAATCATGTGCGCCGCTGGCTACGACAAGATCTGGCCCAGGCAGTCGGCGACCTGAACGCCACGCACAGTCCTGGCAATCCTACCAACTCCGCGGCGCCGGACTGGCGCCTGCGACCGGACCCCGCGCAACGCCTGTGGGCAAGGTCACGGGTATCGATTCAGTGACCCGCTAGTGTTTGCTCGATGTCGGCCGGGTCGTCCCGGTTCGATGGCCCTGGGCGGGGTAGTCAGGCCGCCCACAGGACACCCAACCGAAAGGCACGCCGGATGAGCACCCTGCGGATCGCGGTGGTGAAAGAGACGGCTGCTCACGAACGCCGGGTCGCCCTCGACCCGGACGGCGTGAAGCGGCTCCAGGCGATCGGCGCCCAGGTGCTGGTCGAGGTCGGCGCCGGCGCCGGCGCCTGGTTCGACGACGAGTCCTACCAGGCCGCCGGCGCGCAACTGCTGCAGCGGGGCGAGCTGCTGGCCCAGGCCGACCTGGTGCTCTCGGTCGGCCCGCCCGCCGAGGACGTGCTCGGCACGCTGCGGGCCGGGCAGGGCTGGCTGGGACTGCTGGCGCCGCTGACCAACCCCGAACTGGTCCGCGCCCTCACCGACCGCGGCGTCACCATGATCAGCCTGGACGGGCTCCCCCGGACGCTGACCAGGGCCCAGTCGATGGACGCGTTGAGCTCGCAGGCCAGCGCCGCCGGGTACAAGGCCGTGCTGGTCGCCGCCGAGCACTACGACCGGTTCTTCCCGATGCTGATGACGGCGGCCGGCACCTCCAAGCCGGCCGCGGTGCTGGTGCTGGGCGCCGGGGTCGCCGGGCTGCAGGCGATCGGCACCGCCCGCCGGCTCGGCGCGGTGGTCAGCGGCTATGACGTGCGCCCGGCTGCCCGGGACGAGGTCAAGTCGCTGGGCGCGAAGTTCCTGGAGCTCAAGGCCGGCATCGCCGGGGCCGGTGAGGGCGGCTATGCCCGCGAGCTGACCGCCGAGGAACGCCAGGCCCAGCAGCAGGAACTGGCCGAGCACATCGCCCGGCACGACATCGTGATCACCACCGCCCAGGTGCCCGGCCGCGTCCCGCCGGTGCTGGTCACCGCCGACACCGTGGCCCGGATGCGGCCGGGCTCGGTGGTGGTCGACCTGGCCGCCAGCCGGCTCGGCGGCAACGTCGAGGGATCGGTGCCCGGCGAGACCGTGCTTACCGGCAACGGCGTCCGGCTGGTCGGAGCGGCCAACCTGCCGTCCCAAATGGCCACCAGCGCCTCGCAGGCGCTGTCACGCAACATGGCCGCGCTGGTGCAACACCTGGTCAGCGACGGCCAGCTGGCCATCGATCTGGAAGATGAGATCCAGCGCGGCGTGGTGATCAGCCACGGTGGCGAGATCGTGTCACCGGCGGTGGCCGCCGTGGTCGCTCCCGCCTCGGTGACCGCTCCCCCGGCCGGCGCGGCTTCGAGTGAAGGGCAGCTGTCATGACCCAGGGATTCGTCGGCAACCTGACGATCTTCGTGCTGGCCCTGCTGGTCGGCTTCGAGGTGATCAGCAAGGTGCCGGCAACGCTGCACACCCCGCTGATGTCGGGCGCCAACTCCATCCACGGCGTGGTGCTGGTCGGCGTGGTGATCCTGTCCTCGTTCGTCGAGGGGACGTTCGGCTACGTCCTGACCTTCGTGGCGGCCGCCTTCGGCGCGGCCAACGTGGTCGGCGGGTACGCGGTGACCGACCGGATGCTGCAGATGTTCCGTAAACGCCCGATCCCGGCCGGCTCGGCGAAGGCCGTGGAAGGCGAGACCGCATGACCGTCGACAACGGCGTCCGGCTGGCCTCGCTGTTCGGCGCGGTGGCCTTCGTGCTCGGCCTGCACATGATGAACTCCCCCGCCACCGCCCGGCGCGGTAACCAGCTGTCGGCCTTCGGCATGCTGGTCGCGGTCGTGGCCGTGCTGGTCTCGGTGTCCGACAGCGGCACCATGACCTCCACCCGCTGGATAGTGCTCGGCACCGGCACCCTGATCGGCTCGGCGGTCGGGCTGTACTCGGCCCGGGCCGTGGCGATGACCCAGATGCCCCAACTGGTCAGCCTGTTCAACGCCGTCGGCGGCGGCGCGGCGGCGCTGATCGCGGTGGCCGACTACCAGCACGACAGCCACGTCTCGGCCGGTATCGCGACCGCGGTGGTGCTCGACGTGCTGATCGGCGCCGTGACGTTCTCGGGCTCGCTGATCGCGGCAGCCAAGCTGCAGGGCTACTGGAGCCAGCCGATCAACTTCCCCGGCTCGCGGCTGATCTCGATCGTGCTGACCCTGGGCGCGCTGGTCGCCGGGATCGCGGTGATCGCCGGAGCGCACAGCCCGTGGCTGCTCGCGGTGGTGCTGATCGCCTCGCTGGGCATCGGCATCGGCATGGTGCTGCCGATCGGCGGCGCCGACATGCCGGTCGTCATCTCGCTGCTCAACGCCTTCACCGGCACCGCGGTGGCGATGGCCGGCTTCGTCCTGGAGAACGCCACCCTGACCATCGCCGGCGCTTTGGTCGGCGCCTCTGGAGCCATCCTGACCAAGCTGATGGCCGACGCGATGAACCGCTCGGTGCTCAGCATCATGGCCGGCGGGTTCGGCACCGGCGCGGCCGGAATCGAGGTCGGCCCGGCCGGCGGCGGCTCGGTCAAGTCGATCGCCCTGGACGACGCGGCCCTGCAACTGGCCTATGCCAGCAAGGTGATCGTGGTGCCCGGCTACGGCCTGGCCGCGGCCCAGGCCCAGCACGAGGTGCGCGAGCTCGGCGAGCTGCTGGAGAGCCGGGGCATCGAGGTCTCCTACGCGATCCACCCGGTGGCCGGCCGGATGCCTGGCCACATGAACGTGCTGCTGGCCGAGGCCAACGTGCCCTATGACCAGCTGCGCGAGATGGAAGAGATCAACCCCGAGTTCGACCGCACCGACGTGGCCCTGGTCATCGGCGCCAACGACGTCACCAACCCGGCCGCCCGCCGGCCCGGCAACGCCGTCTCGGGCATGCCGATCCTGGACGTCGACCGCGCCCGCAGCATCATCGTCATCAAGCGCTCGATGGCCTCGGGCTATGCCGGCATCGACAACGAGCTCTACGGCGACCCCAAGACCAGCATGCTGTTCAGCGATGCCAAGAAGGGGCTGGCCGCGCTGGTGACGGCCACCAAGCAGGTCGACTGACCCGGCTCAACTCAGGCTCAGGAGACGGGGACGCTGAGCAGCGACACCACTTCGGCGGCGGCCCGCTCGACGTCGTCGTTGATCACCACCACGTCGAACTCGTCCCGGGCCTGCAGTTCGTACTCGGCGCGGGTCAGCCTGGTCTCGATCACGTCGCCGGTCTCGGTGCCCCGACCGGTCAGCCGGTCGCGCAGCTCGTGCTCCGACGGCGGGGCCAGGAACACGAACTGGGCGTCGGGCATCCGCTCGCGCACCTGCCGGGCGCCCTGCAGCTCGATCTCCAGCAGGGTGGGCCGGCCGGCGGCCAGGTGCTGCTCGACCGGCCGGCGCGGCGTGCCGTAGCGGTGGCCGGCGAAGGTGGCGTACTCCAGCAGCCGGTCGGTCTCGATCAGCTCGTCGAACTGGGCGTCGGTGAGAAAGTGGTACTGCACCCCGTCCACCTCGCCCGGGCGGGGTTTGCGGGTGGTGCACGAGATCGACACCCAGACGTGCGGGAACAGCCGGCGCACCTCGGCCACCACGGTTCCCTTGCCCACCCCGGACGGTCCTGACAGGACGGTGAGGCGGGCGGGCACCATGGCGTCCTCGGCTGGTCCGGTCATGACTGCGATTGTGCCGTCTGCATGATTCGTTGGAGTAACGCGGCGCGCTGATGAGGGCCCAATCCTCGTAACCGGCGGGATTCGGCGATCCGCAGCTCGGCCAGCAGCGCCGCCGCCCGCACCTTGCCATAACCCGGCAGCGCGGCCAGCAGCGCGGTCACCCGCATCGCGGCCAGCTGGTCATCGGCGTCGGCCCGCTCCAGCAGCCGGTCAAGGCTGAGCCGGCCGCTCTTGAGATCGGCCCGGGCCCTGGCCCTGGCCGCCCGGGCGGCGCTCGCCTTCGCCAGCGCGCCGGCCCGCTGCTCAGCACTGAGTGGAGGAGCCTCCGGCATGCCTGCCACGCTACCGGCTCAGGCCATGTCATCGGATGGATCGCGGCATCTAGATTGCCGCCGATGGATTATGGCCGGGCAACCCGGCGGGCCCAGAGAAAACGACCCGTATCACTTTTGATCGCCCGGACGACCAATAACGATCCGGGACGGCCAATAACGATCCGGGACGGCCAATAACGATCCGGATCGTTGAGCATCCGGTAACCAGCGACCGAGATTCAGCCGCGTAGGAAGAGGAAGTCCTCGACGGCCCGCTCGGCGGCGGCGCGCAAGGCGGGCAGTCCCGGCCCGGCCCGCAGCACCTCCCGGGACACGCTCGGCAGCACCGCTCGCAGGCTGGAACCGAAGATCCGCCGGACGTCGGCCGCGGTGCCGCCCTGGGCGCCGATGCCCGGCACCAGGAATGGCCCGTTCAAGTCGCCGAGCTGCGCGACGGAGTCACCGATGGTGGCACCCACGACCACGCCGAACGAGCCGAGCGGCTGGACGCCGGCATTGCGCGCGGCCAGCTCGTCGATCACCGACTGGGCCACCGTCCGGCCGTCGGCCAGCCGGGCGTGCTGCACCTGCGGCCCCTCCTTGTTCGAGGTCAGGGCGAGCGTGAACACCCCGGCGCCGTGCCGCTCGGCCAGCTCGAAGGCCGGTTCCAGCGAACCGACGCCCAGGTAGGGGCTGAGCGTGATCGCGTCCACCGCCAGATCCGAGGACGGGTCGAGATAGGCCTGGGCGTAGGCGGCCATGGTGGAGCCGATGTCGCCGCGCTTGACGTCCAGCAGCACCAGCGCGCCGGCCGCCCGGGCGGCGGCGATGGTCCGCTCCAGCACCGCGACGCCGCGCGAGCCGAACCGCTCGAAGAACGCCGACTGCGGCTTGATCACCGGCGCCAGGTCGGCGAAGGCCTCCACGCAGCTCAGCGCGAACCGCTCCAGCGAGGCCAGGTCATCGGCCAGCCGCCACTGCTCGAGCAGCTGGGCGTGCGGGTCGATGCCCAGGCACAGCGAGCCCCGCCGCTCCAGCGCGGTGCTGAGCCGCTGACCGAAGCTGGCAGGCCGCGCGGTCGCCTCGGGGTCGGTCACCTCCGAAGCCGGATTCATGCCGACACCGGTTGGCTGGCACCACTCCGCAGGGCCGCCTGCTGCTCCGGGCTCTTGTGCGCGAAGCCGATCGCGTCGGTGACCGAGGAGAACCCGCGGGCGTCGAGTTCGGCTTCCAGCTCGGCCAGGATCCGGACCGGCGCCGTCGGGTCGTGGAACACCGCGGTGCCGACCGAGACCGCCGAGGCGCCGGCCAGCAGGAACCGCAGCGCGTCGCGGCCGGTCATGATGCCGCCCATCCCGAGCAGCGGCAGATGCGGCACCGCCTGGTGCACCTGCCAGACGCAGCGCAGCGCCACCGGGCGGATCGCCGGCCCGGACAGCCCGCCGGTGCCGCCGCCGAGCACCGGCCGCAGGGTGTCCAGGTCGATCTCCATGCCCAGCAGGGTGTTGATCAGCGAGATCCCGTCCGCGCCGGCGTCGGTGACCGCCCGGGCGATCAGTCCGATGTCGGTCACGTCGGGCGACAGCTTGGCGAACACCGGCATGTTGGGATGCGCCGCCCGCCGGACGGCCGAAATCACCCGGCCGGCCGCGATCGGGTCACAGGCGAAGACCTGGCCGCGGCTCTCGACGTTCGGGCAGGAGATGTTGACCTCGATCAGGTCGGCCGGGTGGTTGTAGAGCCGTTTGGCCAGCGCCACGTACTCGTCGGTGTGCCCGCCGGCGATCGACACCACCGCCCGCGCGCCCTGGGCGTGCAGCCAGGGCAGGTCATGGGCCAGAAAGGCGTCGATGCCCGGGCCCTGCAGGCCGATCGAGTTCAGCATCCCGCTCGGCGTCTCGGCCATCCTGGGGGTCGCCCGGCCCGACCGGGCCCGCAGCATGATCGACTTGGTGACGAAGCCGCCGAGTGCGGCGAGGTCGAAGAACTGGCTCAGCTCCTTGCCCGACGCGGCGCAGCCCGACGCCGTCAACACCGGGTTGGGCAGCTGCAGCCGCCCCAGCGAGGTTCGCAGGTCCACCATCTAGCGCCCCATCCCATCAGCTCCGTGCAGGTCAGCCGGCAACGTCCCGACGTCGGCCCAGCGCACCCGGCCGGCTTCGAAGACCGGCCCCTCCACGCAGGAGCGGACGAAGCGCGACACCCCGTCCGTTCCGCGGACCGGCAGCACGCAGGTCATGCACACCCCGATCCCGCACGCCATCGCCTCCTCGACCGCGACCTGGGCCGGGATGGCGTGCGCCCGGGCCACCTCGCCGACCGCGGCCAGCATGCCCATCGGCCCGCAGGCGTAGACGATCTCGGCACCCAGCCGCTCGATCGCCGAGGGCAGCGGGTCGGTGACCTGGCCGAACTGGCCGGCCGAGCCGTCGTCGGTGGTCACGGTGACCTTGCCGATCAGCCGCTTGGCCTGCAGCTCACCGAACAGCCGGTCGGCCCGGGAGGCCCCCACGATCATCTCGACCTCGCTGCCCAGGCCGATCAGCCGCTCGGCCAGCGGCAGCAGCGGGGCGGTGCCGTAGCCGCCGCCCACCAGCACGGCCGGCACCGCGTCCCGGGGGATCGGAAACGGCGTTCCCAGCGGGCCGACCAGGTTCAACCGGGCCCCGATCCGCTGGCTGACCAGCCACTCGGTGCCCGGTCCGTGCACGGCCACCACGAACTGGATGGTGCCGGCGAACTCCGAGCCCGGCTTCACCCCGTAGAGCGCGAACGAGCGGCGCAGCAGCATCGAGGTCTGCGACCCGCCGACCGCCACCGCCACGAACTGGCCCGGCGCGAAGGCACGCGCCACCCCGGGCGCGACCACCGTCAGCTGGGTGTAGTCGCCGAACCTGGTGATGTCGAAGATCTCACCGATCTCCTGCACCGGGCCGGTCGCGTTCGCCGCCGTGCTCTCGACGTCGGCACTCATCGGCCGGTCCCCTTTCGCCAGCTGGCCAACGCTCGGTGATGCGATTGCAAGGAGGCCACCGTCACCTCGTCGCGGATGAGTTCCTCGATGCCCTGGACCGCCGCCGCAACCGCCTGGACGGTGGTCAGGCATGGGATGCCGACGTGCACGGCGGCCGACCTGATCTCGTAGCCGTCGATCCGCGGGCCGGAGTTGCCCGGCGAGCCGAACGGGGTGTTGAGCACCAGGTTGACGTTGCCGGCCAGGATCTGCTCGACGATGTTGCCGGCGCCCTCGGAGTATTTGCCGACCATCTCGGCAGGCACCCCGTTGCGGCGCAGCACCTGCGCGGTCCCGGTGGTGGCCAGGATCCGGAAGCCCAGGTCGAAGAGCCGGCGCACCGGGAAGATCGCGGCGCGCTTGTCCCGGTTGGCGATCGAGACGAACACCGTGCCCTTGGTGGGCAGCGAGCCGAAGGACGCCGCCTGGGACTTGGCGAAGGCCGAGCCGAAGGTCCGGTCCAACCCCATCACCTCACCGGTGGATTTCATCTCCGGGCCGAGGATGTTGTCGACCAGGTCCCCCGACGGTGAGCGGAACCGGTGGAAGGGCAGCACCGCCTCCTTGACCGCGATCGGGGCGTCGACGGGCAGCTCACCGCCGTCGCCGTAGCGGGGCAGCAGCCCTTCCTGGCGCAGGTCGGCGACCGTGGCGCCGACCGCGATCCGGGCCGCCGCCTTGGCCAGCGGGACGGCGGTGGCCTTCGACACGAACGGCACCGTGCGGCTGGCGCGCGGGTTGGCCTCCAGGACGTAGAGGATGTCACCGCTCAAGGCGTACTGGACGTTGAGCAGGCCCCGGACCCCGACGTGGTGGGCGATCCGCTCGGTGGCCGCCCGGACCCGCTCGATGATGCTGCTGCCCAGCGTGATCGGCGGCAGCGTGCACGCCGAGTCGCCGGAGTGGATGCCGGCCTCCTCGATGTGCTCCATCACCCCGCCCAGGTAGAGGTCGACGCCGTCATAGAGGGCGTCGACGTCGATCTCGACGGCGTCGTCGAGGAACCGGTCCACCAGCACCGGGTGATCGGGGGCGATGTCGGTGGCCTTGGCGATGTAGGTCGACAGGCCCGCCTCGTCGTAGACGATCTCCATCCCGCGCCCGCCCAGCACGTAGGACGGCCGGACCAGCACCGGGTAGCCGATCGAGTCGGCGACCTGCTTGGCCTCGTCGAAGGAGGTGGCCAGTCCGTGCTTGGGCGCAAGCAGCCCGGCCAGCGCCAGCACCCGGCCGAACTCGCCGCGGTCCTCGGCCAGGTCGATGGCCTCGGGCTGGGTGCCCAGCACCGGCACCCCGGCGTCCTTGAGCCGTTGCGCCAGGCCCAGCGGGGTCTGCCCGCCCAGCGTGCAGATCACCCCGGCGACGGTGCCCGACTGCCGCTCGGCGTGCACCACCTCCAGCACGTCCTCGAAGGTCAGCGGCTCGAAGTACAGCCGGTCGGCGGTGTCGTAGTCGGTGGAGACCGTCTCGGGGTTGCAGTTGACCATCACCGTCTCGAAGCCCGCCTCGCGCAGCGCCATCACCGCGTGCACGCAGGAGTAGTCGAACTCGATGCCTTGCCCGATCCGGTTGGGCCCGCTGCCCAGGATCAGCACCTTGGCCCGGTCGGGCTGCGGCCTGACCTCGGTCTCGGAGTCATAGCTGGAGTAGTGGTACGGGGTGAGGGCGGCGAACTCGGCGGCACAGGTGTCCACGGTCTTGAACACCGGCCGGATGCCGGCCCGGTGCCGCAGCAGCCGGACCCCGTCCTCGCCGGCCAGCTCCGGGCGCAGCGCCGCGATCTGGCGGTCCGACAAGCCTTGCCGCTTCGCCCGCCGCAGCAGCTCGGCCGTGAGGTCCGGCGCCTCCAGCAGCTCCTGCCCCACTTCCAGGATCAGCGCGAACTGGTCGATGAACCACGGGTCGATGCCGGTGGCCTCGGCCACCTCGGTGACGGTCGCGCCGGCCCGCAGCGCCCGCTCGATGGCATAGATCCGCCCGTCGGTGGGGACCGAGGCGATGCCCAGCAGCTCCTCGGTCGACGCGAGCCCGAGATCCGGGTCGGCGCTGGTGAAGAAGCCGGCGGCCTTGGTCTCCATCGAGCGCAGCGCCTTGCCCATCGCCTCGGTGAAGTTGCGCCCGATCGACATCGCCTCGCCGACCGACTTCATGTGCGTGGTGAGCACCGGGTCAGCGCCCGGGAACTTCTCGAAGGCGAACCGCGGGATCTTGATGACCACGTAGTCCAGGGTCGGCTCGAAGCAGGCCGGGGTGGCGCCGGTGATGTCGTTGGTGACCTCGTCCAGGGTGTAGCCGACCGCGAGCTTGGCGGCGATCTTGGCGATCGGGAAGCCGGTCGCCTTGGAGGCCAGCGCCGAGGACCGCGACACCCTCGGGTTCATCTCGATCACGATCATCCGGCCGGACTTCGGCTCGATCGCGAACTGGATGTTGCACCCGCCGGTGTCGACGCCGACCTCGCGCAGCACGGCGATGCCGACGTCACGCATCTGCTGGTACTCCCGGTCGGTCAGCGTCATCGCCGGCGCGACGGTCATCGAGTCCCCGGTGTGCACCCCCATCGGGTCGATGTTCTCGATGGAGCAGACCACCACCACGTTGTCCTTGCGGTCGCGCATCAGCTCCAGCTCGAACTCCTTCCAGCCGAACACGCTCTCCTCGACCAGCACCTCGTGCACCGGCGAGGCGTCCAGCCCGCGCGAGACCTGGGTGAGCACCTCCTCGGCCGAGTGCGCCATCCCCGAGCCAAGGCCGCCCATCGTGAAGGACGGCCGGATGACCACCCGGTTGCCGACCGTCTCGGCGAAGGCCACCGCCTCGTCCAGGCTGTGGCAGACCGCCGAGAGCGGGACGTCGGCGCCGACCGTCCGGACGATGTCCTTGAACTTCTGCCGGTCCTCACCGCGCTGGATGGCGTTGATGTCGGCGCCGATCAGCTCCACGCCGTGCCGCTCCAGGACGCCGCGATTGTGCAGCGCGACAGCCAGGTTCAGCGCCGTCTGGCCGCCGAGGGTGGCCAGCAGCGCGTCGATCGGGTGGCCCAGCGCCGCCTCGGTCTCGATCACCTTCTCCACGAACTCCGGCGTCAGCGGCTCGATGTAGGTGGCGTCGGCGAACTCGGGATCGGTCATGATGGTGGCCGGGTTGGAGTTCACCAGGCTGACCCGGAAGCCCTCGCTGCGCAGCACCCGACAGGCCTGGGTGCCGGAGTAGTCGAACTCGCACGCCTGGCCGATCACGATGGGCCCCGAGCCGATCACCAGGATGTGGTGGATGTCGCTGCGCTTGGGCATCAGTTGTTCTCCAGGAGTTCGGCGAACCGGTCGAACAGGTAGGCCGCGTCGTGGGGACCGGCCGCGGCCTCCGGGTGGTACTGCACCGAGAACGCCGGGACGTCATGGGCGCGCAGCCCCTCCACCACGTTGTCGTTGAGGCAGATGTGGCTGACCTCCACACTGCCGAAATCTGTCGAAGTCGGCCGATCGATCGGGGCGTCGACGGCGAAGCCGTGATTGTGGGCGGTGATCTCGACCTTGCCGGTGGCCCGGTCCTGGACCGGTTGGTTGATGCCGCGGTGGCCGTAACGCAGCTTGTAGGTTCCGAAGCCGAAGGCCCGCCCCAGCAGCTGGTTGCCGAAGCAGATCCCGAACACCGGGGTGCCGGTCGCCAGCAGCTCGCGCAGCAGCGCGACCGCGCTGTCGGCGGTGCCCGGGTCACCGGGTCCGTTGGACAGGAACACCGCGTCGGCGCCGGTGTCGAGCACCTGCCGCACGCTGGAGTCGGCCGGCAGCACGTGGCTGGTGATGCCGCGCTGCGCCAGCCGGTGCGGGGTCATCGTCTTGATGCCGTAGTCCAGCGCCGCGATGGTGAACCGGCGGGTTCCGATCGCCTCGACGGTGTAGGCCTGGCGGGTGCTGACCTCGCCGGCCAGATCGGCGCCGGCCATCCCCGGCGAGCTCAGCACCCGCTGGCGCACCGAGTCGGGGTCCAGGTCGGTGGAGGAGATCGCGCAGCGCATGGCGCCCCGCTCGCGCAAATGCCGGGTCAGCGCCCTGGTGTCGATGCCCGAGATGCCGACCACGCCCTGGCTCAACAGCTCCTCGTCCAGGGACCGGGTGGCCCGCCAGCTCGACATCCGCCGGGCCGGGTCGCGCACCACGTAACCCGACACCCAGATCCGCGAGGACTCCTGGTCCTCGTCGTTCACGCCGGTGTTGCCGATGTGCGGGGCCGTCTGCACCACCACCTGACGGTGATAGGACGGGTCGGTCAGGGTCTCCTGGTAGCCGGTCATGCCGGTGTTGAACACCGCCTCGCCGAAGGTCTCACCGGTCGCGCCGTAGGACTGGCCGCTGAAGAACCGGCCGTCCTCCAGGACCAGAATCGCCTTGTCAGTCATGGAAATTTCCTCGTCCTCGATACTCGATCGCCGTTATCCACGCCGGGTAGCCAGCCCTTGCCAGCGGGTCATGCCCACACCACCGCCGGCCGGGCCTGCACCGCGCCGGCGCGCACGGTGGCCCGGCCGCGGAGGAAGGTCGCCAGCACCCGGCCGGGCAGTCGCCGGCCGGCGAACGGGGTGTTGCGCGAGAGCGAGGCCAGCCTGGCCGGCTCCACCAGCCAGCTGGCGCCCGGATCGATCAGGGTGAGGTTGGCCGGCTCCCCCGCGGCGATCGGACGGCCGTGCCCGGCGAGCCGTCCGATCATGGCCGGCCGGACGCTCATCCGGTCGGCCAGCCCCGCCCAGTCCAGCCGGCCGGGTTCGACCATCGTCTCGATCAGCACCCCGAGGGCGGTCTGCAGGCCGAGCATGCCGAACGCGGCGTCGCCGAAGGCGTGGTCCTTGTCGTGCGCGGCGTGCGGGGCGTGGTCGGTGGCCACCGCGTCGATGGTCCCGTCGGCCAGGCCGGCCCGCAACGCCTCGACGTCCTCGGCCGGGCGCAGCGGCGGGTTCACCTTGTACACCGGGTCATAGCTGCTCAGCAGATCACAGGTCAGCAGCAGGTGGTGCGGGGTCACCTCGGCGGTGACCGGGATGCCCCGGGCCTTGGCCCAGCGCAGCACCTCGACGCTGCCGGCGCTGGAGACGTGGCAGACGTGCAGCCGCGAGCCGGTGTGCCGGGCCAGCATCACGTCGCGGGCGATGATGCTCTCCTCGGCGACCGAGGGCCAGCCGGGCAGCCCCAGCCGGCCCGACAGCTCGCCCTCGTGGGCACAGCAGCTGGCGTCGGCCAGCCGCGGGTCCTGGGCGTGCTGGGCCAGCACCGCGTCGAACGGCTTGAGGTACTCCAGCGCCCGGCGCATCAGCCGGGCGTCGCTGACGCAGTGGCCGTCGTCGCTGAACACCCTTACCCCGGCGGCCGATCGCGCCATGTTGGCGATCTCGGCAAGCTGCTCGCCGGCCAGTCCGCGCGAGACCGCCCCGACCGGGCGGACGTCGACCAGGCCGGCCAGCTCGCCCAGCCTGGCCACCTGCTCGACCATCTCGGCGGTGTCGGCGACCGGGTTGGTGTTGGCCATGGCGTGCACCGCGGTGAACCCGCCGAGCGCGGCCGCGGCCGAGCCGGTGGCGATCGTCTCGGTGTCCTCGCGCCCGGGCTCGCGCAGGTGGGTGTGCAGGTCGACCAGGCCCGGCAGCAGCACCGCGCCGTCGGCCTCGATCAGCTGTGCGCCGTCCGGTAGCTCCAGCCCGGACCCGACCTCGACGATGACCCCGTCGGCCACCAGTACGTCGGCCGGCGCGCCGCCCAACGGCCGCACCCCGCGCAACAGCACCGGAGCCGGCCGGGCAGCTCCGGTCACGAGGACGCCCCCGCCGTCTCGGCCGGCGCCGCTCGCAGCGCGCCGGTCGCCTCGTCCGCGCCGGCCAGCAGGTGGTAGAGCACCGCCATCCGGACGGCCACCCCGGCCCGGACCTGGTCCAGCACCAGCGACCGGCCGCTGTCGGCCGCCGCCGAAGAGATCTCCAGGCCGCGGTTCATCGGGCCCGGGTGCAGCACCGGCGCGTGCTCGGGCAGCAGCTCCAGCCGGGCCGGGCTCAGGCCGTAGCCGATCGCGTACTCCCGCTCGGTCGGGAAGTAGCCGACCGCGGCCCGGCCACCGCCTGCCGAGCCGCCGCCCATCCGCTCGCGCTGGACGCGCAGCATCATCACGGCGTCGACGTCGCCGGCCACCTTGCCGGCCAGCGTCGCGTCCAGGTCCCAGCTGGTGACGCAGTTCCACCCGTGCACGCCCGCCGGCATCAGGGTGGGCGGCGCGACCAGGGTCACCTGCGCGCCCAGCAGGGTGAGCAGCGCGACGTTGGACCTGGCCACCCGGCTGTGCACCAGGTCGCCGACGATGACGATGTGCCGGCCGGCCAGCTCGCCGAGCCGGCGGCGCAGCGAGAACGCGTCCAGCAGCGCCTGGGTCGGGTGCTCGTGGGTTCCGTCGCCGGCGTTGATGACGTGGCAGTCGACCCATTCGGTGATCCGCTGCACCGCGCCGGAGCTGGGATGCCGGACCACCAGCGCGTCCACCCCGAGCGCGGCGACCGTCAACGCGGTGTCGCGCAGGCTCTCGCCCTTGCTGACGCTGGAGCCCTTGGCGCTGACGTTGATCACGTCGGCCGACAGCCACTTTCCGGCGATCTCGAAGGACGACCTGGTCCGGGTGGAGTCCTCGAAGAACAGGTTGACGATGGTGCGCCCGCGCAGCGCGGGCAGCTTCTTGACCTGCCGGGTCTGGATCGCGTCCATCTGCTCGGCCGAGTCCAGGATCTGGCTGGCACTGGCCGCGTCGAGATCGCCGGCTGAGAGCAGGTGCCTGATCATGCCTGGCCCCCGGCCGCGACGATGCTGACCTCGTCCACCCCGTCGGTCTCGACCAGGCTGACCCGCACCTGCTCCTCGGGCGAGGTCGGCAGGTTCTTGCCCACGTAGTCGGCCCGGATCGGCAGCTCGCGGTGGCCCCGGTCGACCAGCACCGCCAGCTGCACGGCGCGCGGGCGGCCCAGGTCGGTCAGCGCGTCCAGCGCGGCCCGCACGGTGCGGCCGGAGAACAGCACGTCATCGACCAGGATCACCAGCTTGGCGTCCACCCCGCCCGCCGGCTCGACGGTGCGCCCCAGTGGCCGGCTGGCCTGGGTGCGCAGGTCGTCGCGGTAGAGGGTGATGTCCAGGCTGCCCAGGCCGACCTGGACGCCGGAGAAGCTGGCGATGCGGGCAGCCAGCCGGTGTGCCAGGGGCTGACCCCGGGTCGGGATGCCCAGCAGGACCACGCCGTCACCGCCCTGGGTCTTCTCCAGGATCTGGTGGGCGATCCGGTCCAGCACCCGGGAGATGTCATCGGCGTGCAGGACGGTCTTGGCGCCCGCTGACCGGGAGGCTGTCGGCGGCCCGGCGGGTGTGGTAGCTGTGGTAGCTGTGCTGGGTGTGGTTGCTGCGTTCGGCGGGCCGGCTGAGGTGGGTGCGGTGAAGGTAGCCGTCACGCGAGAGGGTGTTGCTGGGCTTGGCTGCGCAGGCACGCTGCGAAGACCCCCTTCCCCGCCTCACAGGACGAGTCGTTAAAGGGACGTCGAATAGACACCGACGGTAGCAGAATGAAGGATGGCAACCATGTACGGGCGCTTGTGTCGGCTTACCCGGTTACAGTATGTGGAAGTGTTACCCTGTGAAGTCAGCGTTACCAGCAGACATTGGGTAATAAGTCAGACCACAATGACTACCACGCGTGGCCACTTACGTTTAAGGACGGGGACGTGACTGAGCACAACACTCCGACCATCGGTGAAGACGTAGCCGCAGCCTCGGCCGCTGAAGGCGTCGGCTCCGAGGCAGCCGGGCTGGCTCCGGGCGACCGCGAGTACGCCCGTGCGCTCGGCACCAGGCTGAGGGCGGTCCGATCCCAGCAGCGGCTGTCCCTGCACGGCGTCGAACGCAAGTCCAACGGCAAGTGGAAGGCGGTCGTGGTCGGCTCCTACGAGCGCGGCGACCGCGCCGTGTCGGTGGCCCGCCTCGCCGAACTGGCCGAGTTCTACGGCGTGCCCATCTCAGAGTTGCTGCCCACCGAGGACGGCGTGCCCAGCAGCCGGGCCGACAGCGGCGGCAAGGTCGTGCTCGACCTGCAGAAGCTGCAGCACGTGCCCGCCGAGGACGCCGCGCCGCTGGTGCGTTACGCGCACTCCATCCAGCGCCAGCGTGGCGACTACGGCAACAAGGTGCTCTCGATCCGCGGCGAGGACCTGCGGGCCCTGGCCCTGATGTTCGACACCTCGCTGGAACGGCTGACCGAGAAGCTGCTCAGCTGGGGCGTGCTGGCCCCGGGCTCGATCGGGCACGGCCAGCTCGACTAGGGCCTCAGACCAGGGCCTCAGACCCTGAGTCACCCGGCCCCTGAGTCATCCGGTGGGCGACCTCAGGTGGCGCTCGCGCCGCCGGCCGGTAGTTGATCGCGCAGCACCCTGCCCAGAATCCCGTTGACGAACTTGGGTGACTCGTCGGTGGACAGCAGCTTGGCCAGCTCGACCGCCTCGTCGATGGCCACCGCGTCCGGCACATCCGGCGCCCACAGCAACTCGTAGAGCCCTACTCGCAAGACCGCCCGGTCCACTCCCGGCATCCGGTCCAGCGTCCAGCCCTCGGAGTAGTCGGTGAGCAGCTGATCGATCGCGGCCCGGTGCTCGGTGACCCCCTCGATCAGCTCGACGGTGTAGTCGTTGACCGGCGGGTCGGCCAGCGCGATCCGCTCGGCCAGCATCGTCACCGGATCGGCTCCGCGAAGATCAGCCTCGTAGATCAGGTCGACGGCGCGTTTTCGGGCCTTGCTGCGGGCGGCCATGCTAGATGCTCAACTGTTGATCCGGCCGAGGTAACGGCCGTCCCGGGTGTCGATCTTGATCTTCTCGCCGGTGGTGACGAACAGCGGCACCTGCACCTCGGCGCCGGTCTCCACCGTGGCGGGCTTGGTGCCGCCGGTCGCCCGGTCGCCCTGCAGTCCCGGCTCGGTGTAGGTGATCAGCAGCTCGACCGAGGTCGGCAGTTCGATGTAGAGCGGAAGGCCCTCGTGCACCGCGACCACCGCCTCGGCGTTGTCGAGCAGGTAGTTCGCGCCGTCACCGACCACCCTGGCGGGCACGTGCATCTGCTCGTAGGTGTCGCCGTCCATGAAGACGAAGTCCTCGCCCTCCTTGTAGAGGTAGGTCATCGCCCGCTTGTCCACCGTCGCGGTCTCGACCTTGGTGCCGGCGTTGAAGGTCCGGTCGACCACCTTGCCCGACAGCACGTTCTTCAGCGTGGTCCGCACGAATGCGCCGCCCTTGCCCGGCTTGACGTGCTGGAACTCCACGACGGTCCACAGCTGGCCGTCGATGTTGAGCACCAGGCCGTTCTTCAGGTCATTCGTGGTGGCCATGAGTCGCTACGTCTCCTAAAGGATGGGATCGGTTCCACTGCGATGAGCGCAGCTCCGACGCGCCGCGAGCGCGAACCGCAGGCGGGCTCTTCGGGCATAGTTTAGCCGCCGGCCCGGGACGTCCCCGCCCATCCGGCGGGCGCGCCCTCAACTGGCGGGGGTGAAACCGAGCACCGGCCGGGCGCGGCCGTCGGACTCCCGCAGCAGCGCCACCGCCTCGCCGGTCTCGGCGATTCCGCCGTAGACGCCCTCGATGCCGGCCGGGGGAATGGTGCGGCCGAACGTCAGCTCGCCGGCCTCGGCCGGGCTCAGCGCGCGCACCGGCATGGTGGCCGCGATCGCCCGCGGCAGCGGCAGCGCGATCGGGTCGGGCAGTTCGGCCAGCTGCTCCAGGCTCAGCGCCTGCGCCACGGTGAACACCCCGACCCGGGTGCGGCGCAGCGCGGTGAGGTGGCCGCCGACCCCGAGCAGCTCACCCAGGTCACGGGCCAATGCCCGGACGTAGGTGCCCGAGGTGCAGTCCACCAGCACATCCAGGTCACAGCACTCCCCCGCCCGGCGCGGCTCGCTGACCAGCTCGAACCGCTGCACCGTCACCGGCCTGGCCGCCAGCTCCACCGTCTCGCCGGCCCGCACCCGGGCGTAGGCCCGCTCACCGGCCACCTTGATCGCCGACACCGAGGACGGCCGCTGCAGGATCTCACCGGTCAGGGCGCTGATCGCGGACCGGATGGCGGCCGGGTCGAGCTCGGCGGCCGAGGCAGCGGACAGCACCGTCCCCTCGGCGTCGTCGGTGCTGGTCGTCTCACCCAGCCGGATGGTGGCCAGGTAGGTCTTGTCGGTGAGGATCAGGTGATTCATCAGCTTGGTGGCCCGCTCCACGCCCAGCACCAGCACCCCGGTCGCCATCGGGTCCAGCGTGCCGGCGTGCCCGACCCGGCGGGTGCCGGCGATCCGGCGGACCTTGGCGACCACGTCGTGGGAGGTCATGCCGGCCGGCTTGTCGACGATGATCAACCCGCCCGGCCCGGTCGGGCCCTTCTTCGCCATGTCGTCCTTCGCATCGTGGGTCCCGCGTTCCGCGGAGAGGGTAGCGAACCGGGCGCGCGGGTCAGCGCTGCTCGCCGACCACCAGCCAGCGCCCGGACCGGGTCCGCCACACCATCCCGACGAACCGCAGCCCGATGAAGGCCGCCAGGCCCGCCCAGACCCCGGACAGCCCCCAGTCCAGCCACAACGCCAGCAGGCACAGCGGCACGAAGCCGCCGAGCGCCCCGACCAGGGTGACGCTGCGGATGAAGGCGTTGTCACCGGCGCCGAGCAGCACGCCGTCCAGCGCGAAGACGATGCCGGCGACCGGCATCATGCAGACCAGCCACGGCCACAGCACGTGCATCTGCTCGCGAACGCCCGCATCAGAGGTGAACAGGGCCGGGATCAGGTACCAGCCGGCCGCCATCACCACCGCGAACACCACCCCGGCGGTGAAACCGTAGCGGCTGACCCGCCAGGCGGTGCGCTTGGCCGCCGCGACCGCCCCGCCGCCCAGCGCCGCGCCGATCAGCGCCTGCGCCGCGATCGCGAACGAGTCCAGCAGCAGCGCGATGAACGTCCACAGCAGCAGGCCGACCTGGTGCGCGGCCAGCTCCGCCGCGCCCATCCGGCCGGCCGCCCCGGCCGCCGTGAGGTAGGCCGCCTGGAAAGCCAGCGCCCGGACCACCAGGTCGCGGCTGACCACCAGCTGCTTGCGCATCACCTTGCGGTCCATGGCGATCGGCACCTGCTCGGCGCGGATCGCCCGCAGGAACAGCAGCGCGCCGACCCACTGGGCCAGCACGTTCGCGATCGCCGAACCGGTCAACCCCAGACCGGCCGGATAGACCAGCAGCGGCGAGGCGAGCGCGGACAGCGCGTTGGCGATGACCACGATCCGCACCGGCGTCCGGGTGTCCTGCACGCCCCGCAGCCAGCCGTTGCCGGCCAGCACGATCAGGATGCCGGGCAAACCCAGGATGGCGACCCGCAGCCACTCGGTGGCCGCGTCGGCGACCGGGCCCGGGCCGCCGGTGATGGCCTGGACCACCGGCCGGGCCACCAGCTGGCCGACCAGCACCGCCAGCAGCCCGATCCACAACGCCAGCCAGGACGCCTGGACGCCCTCGTTCACGGCAGCCGAGCGGCGTCCGGCGCCGAAGTAGCGGGCCGCCCGCCCGGTGGTGCCGTACTCCAACGAGGTGCCGAGCACCGTCAGCATCGTCATCACCGTGCCGGACGCGCCCAGGGCCGCCAGCTCGACCCGGCCGAGGTGCCCGACCACGGCGGTGTCGACCAGCAGGAACATCGGCTCGGCGGCCAGCACCACGAACGCCGAGGCCGCCAGCGACACGATCCGGCGGGTCGGGACGTCGACGAGGTCGACCGGCTCGGGGCTGCTCAACGCCGGATCGCTGCTCAACGCCGGCTCACAGCTCGCAGAACATGATCAGCAGATCGACGAAACCCTGCTCGGGATGGGCGAACCCGCCGGGCACCGTGCCGATGACGCTGAACCCGAGTTCGAGGTAGAGCGTGACCGCGTGCGTGTTGGAGGCCGCGACGGCGTTGAACTGGATGCCCCGGTAGCCGGCCATACTCGCCTGCGCCTGGCTGTGCGACACCATCGCCCGGCCGACCCCGCGGCCCCGGGCGGCCTCGCTGACCATGTAGGAGGCGGTGCCGATGTGCGCGCCCGGGCCGGCCTTGTTCGGGCCGAGCCGGTAGCTGCCCAGCACCGTGCCGTCCGAGCCGGTCACCAGCCAGACCTGGTCGGGCGGCGAGCCGAACCACAGTCGGCGACCGGCCTCGCAGCCCATCGCCGGGTCGTAGCAGTAGGTGTCGCCGGCAGCCACGATCTGATGCCAGAACGGCCAGATCAGCGGCCAGTCGGACTCGGTGGCCGGCCGGAGACGAACTGGGCCGGCGCCGTCGTTGCCGCCGTCCGCGCGGCTACTCCTCGTCGTCGGTCGCACGTGGCTTGCGGTAGGGATCTGGGTCCCCGGCCGGGACCGCGTGTGCCCGGGCCGCCTCGACCTGGGCGTCGGCCTGCCGGGCGACGGCGAGCAACTCGTCGATGTGCTGCGCGGACTGGGGCAGCTCGTCGAGGTAGAACGACACCGTCGGGGTGAACTTGACCCCGGTCTGGCGTCCGACCTCGCTGCGGATCTGTCCCTTGGCGGCCTCGAGCGCGGCAGCGGAATCGGCCCGTTCGACGTCGTCGCCGAGCACCGTGTAGTACACCGAGGCGTCGTGCAGGTCACCGGTGATCTTGACGTCGGTGACGGTCACCATGCCCAGCCTCGGATCCTTGATCTGGCTCTCGATGTAGGAGGCGACGATCTGCCGGATGCGACCGGCCATTCTGCGGGAGCGTGGCGAATCGGCCATGGCTGAACTCCTTTGCTGTCGGTGTGAGGCCCCCCGAAGGGTCATGCCCAGCGCCGCGGACGGCGCTGAGCATGACCGGTGGGCCTCGCTGACTACTAAGGCTGAACTACTAGCCGCGCGGCTTCTCGCGCATCTCGTAGGTCTCGACGATGTCGCCGATCTTGATGTCGTTGAACGACCCGAGCCCGATACCGCACTCGAATCCCTCGCGAACCTCGGTGGCGTCGTCCTTGAACCGCCGCAGCGACTCCACGTTCAGGTGCTCGTTGACGACGATGCCATCGCGGACCAGCCGGGCCTTGGAGTTTCGCCGGATGGTGCCCGAGCGGACGATCGAACCCGCGATGTTGCCGATCTTGGGAACCCGGAAGACCTCGCGGACCTCGGCGGTGCCCAGCTGCGCCTCTTCGAACTCGGGCTTGAGCATGCCCTTGAGCGCGGCCTCGATCTCGTCGATCGCCTGGTAGATGACCGTGTAGTACCGGACATCGACGCCTTCGCGCTCGGCGGCCTCGCGCGCCTTGCCCTCGGGCCGGACGTTGAAGCCGATCACGACCGCGTCCGAGGCGATGGCGAGGTTGATGTCGTTCTCGGTGATGGCGCCGACACCACGGCCGATCACCCGCAGCGAGACCTCGTCGTTGCCGTCGTTGAGCTCGATCTTGAGCAGCGAGTCCTCGAGGGCTTCCACCGAACCGGACACGTCACCCTTGATGATCAGGTTCAGCTGCTGAACCTCACCAGCGGCCAGCGCCTTGTCCAGGTCGTCCAGGGAGATCCGGCGACGGTTGGAGGCCAACTGGGCGTTGCGCTCCCGGGCCGACCGGCGGTCGGCGATCTGGCGCGCGATCCGGTCCTCCTCGACGACGATGAACGAGTCACCGGCGCCGGGAACCGACGTCAGGCCCAGCACCATCACCGGAGAGCCGGGGCCTGCCTGGTCGACCGTCTTGCCGTCGTCATCGAGCATCGCCCGGACCCGGCCGAAGGCGTCGCCGGCGACGATCGAGTCACCGACGTGCAGCGTTCCGCGCTGCACCAGGACGGTCGCCACCGGGCCACGGCCGCGGTCCAGGTGCGCCTCGATGGCGATGCCCTGGGCGTCCTGGTGCGGGTTGGCCCGCAGGTCCAGGGCCGCGTCCGCGGTCAGCAGGATGCCTTCGAGCAGCCCGTCGATGTTGAGGTTGTTGCGCGCCGAGACATCGACGAACAGCGTGTCGCCGCCGTACTCCTCGGCCACCAGCCCGTATTCGGTGAGCTGCTGGCGCACCTTCTGCGGGTTCGCGCCTTCCTTGTCGATCTTGTTCACCGCGACCACGACCGGCACATCGGCGGCCTGGGCGTGGTTGAGCGCCTCGATCGTCTGGGGCATCACCCCGTCGTCGGCCGCGACCACCAGCACCACGATGTCGGTGGTGGAGGCGCCACGGGCACGCATGGCGGTGAACGCCTCGTGACCGGGGGTGTCGATGAACGTGATCGCCCGGTCGACGCCCTCGTGGCCGACGTGCACCTGGTAGGCGCCGATGTGCTGGGTGATGCCACCGGCCTCACCGGCGATGACGTTGGACTTGCGGATCGCGTCGAGCAGCCGGGTCTTACCGTGATCGACGTGACCCATCACGGTCACCACCGGCGGACGGGCCACCAGCGCCTCGTCCCCGCCCTCGTCGTCGCCGAAGGTCAGGTCGAAGGACTCCAGCAGCTCGCGGTCCTCGTCCTCGGGGCTGACGACCTGAACGTTGTAGTTCAGCTCGGCGCCCAGCAACTGCAGGACCTCTTCGTTGACCGACTGGGTCGCGGTGACCATCTCGCCGAGGTGGAACATCACCGTGACCAGGGCGGCAGGCTCAGCGTTGATCTTGTCCGCGAAGTCCGACAGCGACGCGCCGCGGGGCAGCCGCAGCACCTCACCGGTACCGCGGGGAACCTGCACACCGCCCAGCGACGGGGCCGACATGTTGTCGAACTCTTGACGGCGCTGCTTCTTGCTCTTGCGGCCACGGGTCGGACGGCCACCCTGCCGGCCGAACGCGCCCGCGGTGCCAGCGCCTCGGCCCCGGCCACCGGGACCACCGCCACCGGGACGGGGGCCGAAGCCACCGCCACCGCCACCGCCACCGCCGCCACCACCCGGCGCGCCACCAGGCGCACCGCCGGGACCGCCGCGGTAACCGCCACCGGCGCCGGGAGCGCCGCCGCCGGGACCACCGCGGTAACCGCCGCTGGTTCCGGGAGCGCCACCAGGACGGCCGGGACCACCGGGACGGCCGGCTCCGGCGCCACCGGGGCCGCCGGGACGTCCGGGCGCGCCGGGACGGCCTGGGCCGCCCGGGCCACCGGGACCGCCACCACGGCCGGGCATCATGCCCGGGTTCGGACGGGGCGGCATCATGCCTGGGTTCGGACGCGGACCACCGGCGCCGGCGGGGCCGCCGGGACGCGGGCCGGCCGGACGCGGCGGCATCTGGGACTGCCCGGAGGGCGAGCCGCCCGGACGCGGAGCTGCCGGGCGGGGCGCGGCCTGGCCGCCGCCCACGCCGAACGGGTTGTTCGCCACTCGCTGGCCACCGGGTCGCGGCGCGCCGGGCCGGGGCGCCGGCGTCGGAGCCGCCGGCCGGGCCAGGCCGCCGTCCTGAGTCGGCGCGGCCGCCGGCGCGGCGCTTGCCGCGATCGGAGTCGGCGCGGCCACCGGCGCCACCGCGGGCGTCGGAGCAGGGGCGGGCGTGGTCACCGGGGCCGGAGCGGCCTCGGTGACGGGCTGGGGTACGGGTTTGGGGGCGGTCTTCTTGGCCGGAGCCGGAGCCGCGGCGGGGAACGCCTCACGCAGCCGCCGGGCGACCGGGGCTTCGACCGTGGACGATGCGCTCTTGACGAACTCGCCGAGTTCGCTGAGCTTTGCCAGAACTTCCTTGCTGGGTACGCCGAGCTCTTTGGCGAGCTCGTGTACGCGGGCCTTGCCTGCCACTGGACTCCTTTGTCGCAGGACCGGCGGTAAGCCCGCACGGTCCCGATTTAGGTGGGAAACGCAATCATGACTGGCGCTTCATCGGGTGCTCATAGCTCTTCTTCTCACATTCGCTGCGTACCCGTCAGGCGGGAGCTGACAAGAGGGCAATCCACGACCCGAACACCGGTCTATGACCCGGTGATCGACTCGACATACTTCCGAACCGGCGTGGCGTCCAGGTGGGCGGTGCTGCGCAACGCCCGTCCGAACGCCCGACGACGCTCGGCGAGTTCCATGCATCCGATGACCGGGTGAAGCCAGGCTCCCCGTCCGGCGGCACGGCGTCGCGGGTCCGGCAACACCTGGACCGGCAGGACCGGCGGACTCGAAGAGCCGCCGACCTCGGTGGACGCTGCTGGCCCCGCCACAACGCGAAGCAGATCGGTGGCCGGTGCTCGCTGGCGGCAGCCGATGCAGGTACGCAGAACGCGCGCGTCATCGAGCTGGCCACCGTCGAGCTGACGGCCAGAGACAATGCTACTCCCCACCAGCGCCGGATTCGGCCACCAGTCGATCGGATTCGCGCGGCGCCGGCCGGATGTCGACTGCCGGCTCGTCATCCCATTCGTCAGCAGGGGCCGCGGCGGGCTCGACCGGCTCGGCGTCGGAGTGGATGTCGATCCGCCAGCCGGTCAACCGGGCGGCCAGCCGGGCGTTCTGGCCCTCGCGTCCGATCGCCAGCGACAGCTGGTAGTCGGGCACCACCACCCGCGCGGCCTTGGCGACCGGGTCGATGACCCGGACCTCCCGGGCGGCGGCGGGCGAGAGCGCGTTGCCGACGAACGTCGCCGGGTTCTCGTCGTAGTCGATGATGTCGATCTTCTCACCGTGCAGCTCGGCCACCACGTTGCGAACCCGCTGCCCCATCGGCCCGATGCAGGCGCCCTTGGCGTTGAGCCCCTCCACCCGGCTGCGCACCGCGATCTTGGTCCGGTGGCCGGACTCGCGCGCCACCGCCATGATCTCGACGCTGCCGTCGGCGATCTCGGGGACCTCCAAGGCGAACAGCTTCTTGACCAGGCTCGGGTGCGTCCGGCTGAGGGTGATCTGCAGGCCCCGCATGCCACGGGTCACCGAGACCACGTAGCTCTTGATCCGGGTGCCGTGCTCGTAGACCTCGCCAGGCACCTGCTCCGACTGCGGCAGGACGGCCTCGACCTTGCCCAGGTTGACCAGCACCAGCCCGCGCTGGGATGCCTGGGCGTCGGCCTGGATGACGCCGGTGACGATGTCGCCCTCGTGGCCGGAGTACTCGCCGTAGGTGTGCTCGTGCTCGGCGTCGCGCAACCGCTGCATGATCACCTGCTTGGCGGTCATCGCCGCGATCCGGCCGAAGTCGGTGGGGGTGTCGTCGAACTCCTCGACCAGCTCGCCGTCGGCTGAGTACTCCGCGGCCCAGACGGTGACCGCGCCCGTCTTGGAGTCGATCTCGACCCGCGCATGCGGCATCGGGTGGTTGGTGTGCCGGTACGCGGTCAGCAGCGCCGTCTCCAACGCCTGCAGCACGGTCTCGAAGGAGATCTCCTTCTCCCGCTCGATGCTGCGCAGTGCCGCGATGTCCACTGAGACCATGGCTCAGGCCTCCTTCTCGTCGTTCTGGTGGTGATCAAGGTCGTCGCTGCCGAGGTCGGCGTCGTCGTCCGCGTCGTTCGGGTCATCGACGTCGCTGAGGTCATCGACGTTGTTCGGGTCATCGACGTCGCTCAGGTCATCGACGTCGCTCAGGTCATCGGCGTCGTCCGGTTCGGGCTCGCCCGGCCGGGAGAACTCCACCTGCACCCGTCCGGGACCCAGCTCGGCCATCGGCAGGCGGCGCTGTGCGCCGGCGACGTCGAGCACCACGGCGGAGTCCTCGACGCTCACGATCCGCCCGGTGAGCGGCCGGCCCTCGACGTCCACCGTGACCAGCCGGCCGGTGGCGCGGCGCCAGTGGCGGGGCTCGGTCAGCGGCCGGTCGACGCCCGGCGAGCTGACCTCCAACACGTAAGGGCCGGCGAAGCCCACGCCGCCGCCGTTGTCGTCGTCGAGCACCTCGGAGATCGTGCGCGAGATGGTGGCGACCGCGTCGAGGTCGATGCCGTGGTCACCGTCGACGCTTACCCGGATGAGGCTCCGGCGGCCGGCGGCAGTCACCGAGAGGTCGTCGAGGTCATATCCCGCTGCGGTGATGACCGGGCTGATCAGTTCGATCAGCTGTTGACGTTGCGGCGTTCGCGCAGTCATGTCGGGCGCTCCCGTCGGTGTCCAGTTATGGCCAAGAATGCCCGGTGAAGTCCGGCGCGCCAGCTTCGAAAGCTGTCTTACCAGCTTACAAGCATCTGAGAGACTGCTCGCGCCATGGCCGACATCTCCCGTAGAACGCTGTTGAACCGGGCATTGCTGGTGACCGCTCTCGGCGGCGGCGCGCTGCTCGGCCTGACCAGGCCCGTCAAGCGCAAGATCGCCTCGCCGCCGCCACCGCCGCCGGTCGCGCTGACCGCCGCCCTGGCCCGGCAGCGGCGCCTGCTGGCCGGTTATGACCAGGCGCTGGCGAGCCAGGCCGGGCACCCCGCGCTGGCCGGATTGCGTGCCGACGTGGCGGCGCACGGCCAGGGTTTGCGCGCGGTGCTGCAGCACTATCCGGGCTGGCGATTGGCCGTCACCAGTTCGGCGCCCGTCACCAGCTCGGCGCCCGCCACCACCGCGCCTGCCGGCAGCCCCTCGTCGGGCGCGAGTGTCCCGGACAGCGTCTCGGCGCTGGCCTCGGCCAGCAGGGCCGCGGCTGCTGCCACCACCCTGGCCTGCCTGGACTGGCCGGCCACCGAAGCGCACGCCGCGGAGGTGCTGCCGCTGCTGGGCAGCATCGCCGCGTGCCTGACCAGCCATGCCCAGGTGCTCTCATGACCGCCCCCGGCCAGGACGCCGTGGTGCAGGCGCTGCAGCGGGTGCTGGCCGCCCAGCACGCCGCGGTCTTCGGCTATCCGGTGATCGGGGTGGAGTTGCGCGACCCCGGCCAGGCTCGGCTGGCCCGACTGCTGGAAGCGCGCCACCGGCACACCCGCGACGAGCTGATGGCCCAGATCGCGGCTCGGCGGGCCAGCCCGGCGCCGGCCGAAGCCAGCTACACCCCGGCCCAGCCGGTGACCGCGCCGGCCGACGCCCAACGCTGGGCGCTGGAACTCGAACAGGACTGCGCGGCCGCGTACCGCTACCTGCTGGTGGCGCCGGTGCTGGCCGCGGCAGCCGGCCTGAAGCCGTCGGGCGCGAACGGCTCGAGCGCGACCGGCTCGAACGCGACCGGCTCGAACGGTTCCGGCGCGAACGGCTCAGGCGGTCCGGCGCTCAGCGCTGCCGCGCACGCCAGCCTGCGGCGGCAGGCGCTGGCCGGGTTGAACACCGCCGCCCTGAACGCCACCGAGTGGCGCTCGCTGCTCAGTCCGGCCACCCCGACGGTCGCCTTCCCGGGCCTGTAGTCAGCGGTCCAGCCCGGGTCTGTAGTCAGCGGTCCGGCGCCGCTAGGTCGGACGGCCACGCGCCGGCAACCCGCCGGCCAGCCAGCCATCGAGCAGCGGCACCAGATCGAGCAGCTCGTGCACCACCGCGTCCGGGGTGCCCTCGATCCCGGTGGTCTGGGCCACCGGGATGTCGCTGTGCGGCACCAGCACGGCGTGCATGCCGACCCGGTTGGCGCCGAAGACGTCCTCGAAAAGCCGGTCGCCGACGTACACCGCCCGCGCCGGGTCGGTGACGCCCACCGCGTCCAGCGCGGCCCGGAACGCCTGCGGATGCGGCTTGGCCCAGGCGATCTCGGAGGAGTACACCGCCCCGTCGATCAGGTGGTCGACGCCGTCGCGGGCAAAGATCCGCTGGTGCTCGGCGGCCGGCCAGGTCGTGTTGGACAGCACCCCGACCTTGAGGCCGCGCTTGCGCAGCGCCCCGAACAGCTCCGGCACCGCCGGGTCGGTGTAGCTGTGGGCGTCCCACCACTGGTAGTAGGTGCGCAGCTGCTGCTCGGTCAGCGTCAGCGCGGCCTGCTCCAGGATCTGGTCGAAGGTGCCGCTGCGGTGCTCGTCGTCCTTGATCGCTGCCCAGACGCTGCTCTCGGCGGCGTGCAGGGCCGCTGCCTGCGTCTCGTCGGCGGTCACCGCCAGCCAGCACTCGAAGGGGTCGATGGTGTGCCAGGGGGTGAGCGTGCCGCCCCAGTCGAAGATCACCGCGTCCAAAGTCATGCTCGATGAATTACCACACGGCTCTGACGAAGTAGCGTCGCTACGAGCGTTGCCCGTCACCTTCAGAACAGCACTGTGCGCAGCGTGCTGATCTGGCGCATGCCGAGCCGGTCATAGAGCCGGCGTCCGGCGATGTTGTAGTCGTTGACGTACAGGCTGACCGACGGGGCGCGTTGCAGGGCCAACGTCAGCACCGTCGCCATCGCCGCCGTGCCGATCCCCCGCCCGCGCAGGTCCGGACGTACCCAGACTCCTTGGATCTGCGCCGTCTCGCTGCCCAACACCCCGATCTCGGCCTTGAACTCGACCTCGCCCCGGGCGTCGAAGCGGGCGAAGGCCCGGCCGGCGTCGATCAGCTCGGCCACCCGGGCCCGATAGCCGCGGCCGGCGTCCTGACCGGTCGGTGACATGCCGAGTTCCTCGGTGAACATCGACACCGCCGCCGGCAGGAAGCGGGGAAGCTCGCCCGGGTGCACCGGGCGGACCCGGCTGTCCGGTTCGACGTCGGCCGGCGAGTCGGCGTACAGCAACGGCTGGTTGGCCCGCACCGCTCGCGCCGGACCCCAACGCCGGGACAGCACCGACCACATGGCCTCGACCGACTCGGCCGCGCCCACGATCGACGAGCAGCCGCGGCGGTTGCGGGCCAGCTGGCCGGCGATCAGCTCCAGGGCGCCGAGGTCCTCACCCACCGGGATCAGGTTGCCGCCCGCGAAGGCCGCCGCCCGCAACTGCTCACCGGAGTCCCCGAGACCCCACAGGTAGCCGCCCAGCCGCTGGGGATTCAGGTCCGGGGCACGCTGCACGCGGGCGCCGACGACGCAGTTGAGCACCGGGGCGCGCCGCACCAGCGACCGCACCGCCAGCTCGTCGGCAGCCATCAGCACCCGGGGCTGGACCTGAATCAAGGTCATGCACAAAAAGTACCGCCAGCTCGGGCCTACGGCGCACCGGCGCTCGGTTGAGCGCGTCCGAGCACGGGCATTCAGCTGCCCGGCATTGCCGAACGGCCCCCTAGAACGCCGTGCCGTAGAACGGCGCCCGGTCGGTGGAGAACGCCAGCTCGAGCCTGGACAGCAGCCGGGGATCGTCGCAGCGCAGCACCCCGGCCCTGGCCAGGGTGCTCAGCCGGTGCCCGCCGAGATAGGCCGAGCCCAGGCCGGCCAGGCTGAAACTGGCCTGCGCCGGCCGGTCGGTCGGTCGGCAACTGGCGCCGTCCGGGCCGCCGGCCAGCACCAGCCGCCGGTCTCCCAGCAGCGGGTCGACCACCTCGATCACCGCCTCGACCTCGACCGGGTAGGTGCGCGCGGCCAGCGTCGCCGCCGCGTCGATCGGACGCACCCACACGCCATCGTTGACCGCGGTGGTGCGCACCTGCCGAAAGTCGTTGACCAGGAACGGCAGCGGGTCATCGACCGGGATCTGGTGGCTCTCGATGCTCTCGAACAGGTCCATGCCCAGCAGCACCTGCCAGAGCGCGGCATGGGCGTCCGTGCTGCTGATGACGTAGTCGACGATCCGGCATTGCAACGCCGCGATGCCGTCGTTCCACTGCTCCTTGACCCGGTAGCTGACATAGCCCTCCGGGTGCGTCAGGTAGAACTTGGCGCTCATCCCGCCCCGGTGCTGCTCGCGGTCCAGGAACAGGTGGTCCCACCAGGCCTCGGTCCGGTTGAGCGCGCCGGGCACCTGCTCGCGCCAGCGGCGGTGCAGCTCCGGCAACACCGACCGGGCCTGCTCGGCGTTGAGCACCTGCACCTCGCCGCTGGTCTTCTGCCCGGACTGGACGAGCCTGGTGACCCGCCGGTCGAGCACCGTCTTGCGCACCGAAGAGGCCGGACCGTAGCCGAACCTGCCGTAGATGCCGCCCTCGCTGGCGGTCAGGATGGCGGCTGGAACGCCAAGGGCTGCGAAGTCGCGCACCTGCCGGTCCATCAGCGCCCGCAGCACCCCGCGCCGCCGGTGCACCGGGCTCACCGACACCCAGGTGACCCCGGGCACCTGCAGCGCGCCGCCGCCGGGCACCGTCATGGTGAAGTCGTAGTGGCCGGTGACCCCGACGATCTGATCCGCCACGGTGGCCACCGTGAACTGCGGCGGTTGGGCGCCCAGGGCGTCCTCGGCGTCCTGCTCGGTGAAGTGGTCGCCGAACGCGACACCGTCCACTCGCAGGATCTCGGCGTGGTCGTCGGTTGTTCCAGGTCTGAGTTCTAGGTCCACGAAACCTGAGTCTGCTCCGCCGGACCGATCGGCCACAAACGGATTAACGCCGGGCGGCTCAGGTGACGGCGACCGTCGGCTCCCCGGAGCCCACGCCGGCGGCGGTCATCTCCTCGGCCATCCGCAGCGCCTCCTCGATCAGGGTCTCGACGATCATCGACTCCGGCACGGTCTTGATGACCTCGCCGCGGACGAAGATCTGGCCCTTGCCATTGCCGCTGGCCACCCCGAGGTCGGCTTCGCGGGCCTCCCCCGGCCCGTTCACCACGCACCCCATCACGGCGACCCGCAGCGGCACCTCGATGCCCTCCAGCCCGGCGGTCACCTTCTCGGCGAGGGTGTAGACGTCGACCTGGGCCCGCCCGCAGGACGGGCAGGAGACGATCTCGAGCTTGCGCTGGCGCAGGTTCAGCGACTGCAGGATCTGCAGGCCGACCTTGACCTCCTCGACCGGCGGCGCCGACAGCGACACCCGGATGGTGTCGCCGATGCCCTTGCTCAGCAGCGAGCCGAAGGCCACCGCGGACTTGATGGTGCCCTGGAACGCCGGCCCGGCCTCGGTCACTCCGAGGTGCAGCGGGTAGTCGCACTGCTCGGCCAGCAGCTCGTAGGCCCGAACCATGATCACCGGGTCGTTGTGCTTGACCGAGATCTTGAACTCGCGAAAGCCGTGCTCCTCGAACAGCGACGCCTCCCACAGCGCGGACTCGACCAGCGCCTCGGGAGTCGCCTTGCCGTACTTGGCCAGCAGCCGCTTGTCCAGCGAACCGGCGTTCACCCCGATCCGGATCGACACCCCGGCGTCGGCCGCGGCGCGGGCGATGGCGCCGACCTGGTCGTCGAAGGCGCGGATGTTGCCCGGGTTCACCCGCACCGCCGCGCAGCCGGCGTCGATGGCGGCGAAGACGTACTTGGGCTGGAAATGGATATCGGCGATCACCGGGATCTGGCTCTTCCTGGCGATCGCGGGCAACGCGTCGGCGTCGTCCTGGCTGGGGCAGGCCACCCGGACGATGTCGCAGCCGGTGGCGGTGAGTTCGGCGATCTGCTGCAGGGTCGCGTTGATGTCAGAGGTCAGGGTCGTCGTCATCGACTGGACCGAGATCTGCGCGTCACCGCCGACGGCGACCGAGCCCACCGCGATCTTGCGGGACTTCCTGCGTGGCGCCAACACCGGCGGCGGCGCCGCTGGCATGCCCAACGCGACCGGAACGCTCACTGGGGGTTTCCTCGATCCTTCATCGTCTGCTCACTGTGTTCGGCCTCGTGCTGTGCCGGCCTCGTGCTGTGTTCGCCCGCGAATGGCGGCTCGGGCGCCGTCAGCGCAGGTCGAGCAGGTCCACCACGAAGATCAGGGTCTCGCCGCCCTTGATGGCGCCGCCGGCGCCGCGGTCACCGTAGCCGAGGTGCGGCGGGATGATCAGCTCGCGCCGGCCGCCGATCTTCATGCCCTGCACGCCCTGGTCCCAGCCGGCGATCACCCGTCCGTCGCCCAGCGGAAAGGTGAACGGCGAGTTGCGGTTGTAGCTGGCGTCGAACTCCTCACCGGTGGAGTGCGCGACCCCGACGTAGTGCACGACCGCCTGCTGCCCGGCCTGCGCGACCGGACCGTCGCCCTCGATCAGGTCCCGGATCTGCAGCTCGCCGGTCAGCTCGCCGGTCGGCATGTCGACTACTGGCTTGGTCACAGCACTCTCCTTCAGGTTCTGAGTCAGGTTGCTCAGTTGGTCAGGGTGATGGGCTTGACGATATCGGCGTACATCACCAGCACCGAGAAGACGATCAGGATGCTGGCCACCACGTACATCACAGGCACCAACTGGGCGACGTCGACGAAGATCTGCTTCGGACGCTTGCGCAGCCGGGCGAACCCGCGCCGGGTCGCCTCGACCAGGGCGCCGGCCACGTGGCCGCCGTCCAGCGGCAGCAAGGGCAGCAGGTTGAAGAAGAACAGCAGCAGGTTGACGCTGGCTAGCAGGCTGATCAGCATCGAGATCTTGTCCAGGGCCGCCACCTCGGCGCTGTCGGCGATCTCGCCGCCGATCCGGCCCAGGCCGATCACCCCGACCGCGCCCTCCTGGTCGCGCGGGTTGCCCTGGAAGACGGTGCCCACCAGGCTCACGATCTTCTCGGGGAACTGCTGGAGGGCCTTCACGCTCAGCCCCAGCTGCTGCCAGATCACGCTGCGGATCTCGCCAGGGGTCAGCCGCTGATAGGACTCGGTGGTGCTGATGCCGATGAAGCCGGCCTGCTTGGTGGCGCCGGACTCGTCGGCGTACTTGGTGTTGGTCACCGGGGTGATGCTCAGCTGGGTCGGCTGGCCGTCGCGACGCACCGTCAGCGTGAGCCTCGTGTCGGCCGAGGCCTCGATCACCCGCACCGCGTCCGACCATCGCTCGATCGGGGCGCCGTTGATGGCGGTGATCGTGTCGCCGGGCTGCAGCACGCCGTTGGCCGGGGACTTGCGGTAGTCCGAGCTGGTCGGGTCGCAGGTCTGCTGGGTGCTGGTGCTGGGGACCACGCACTCGCTGACCGAGCCGACGGTGGTGGTCGGCGCCCGCAGGCCGATCAGGCCGTACAGCAGGATCGTGAGGATGAAGAAGATCAGCAGGTTCATGCTCGGGCCGCCGAGCATCACGATCATCTTCTTGCCCGGGGTCAACCGGTAGAACTGCCGGTCGCCGTCGGCCGGGGTCACCTCGGTGCGGCTGGCGGCCCGGAACTCCTCGACCAGCTCCCCCATCCGGCGCGGCCAGCGTGACCGGCTGCCGTCCGGGCGCGGGGGCACCATTCCGATCATCCGGATGTAACCGCCCAGCGGGATGGCCTTGAGGCCGTACTCGGTCTCACCGCGCCGGCGCGAGAACAGGGTGGGACCGAAGCCGACCATGTACTGGGTGACCCGTACGCCGAACTTCTTGGCGGGCACCAGGTGGCCGATCTCGTGCAGGGCGATAGAGGCCAGCAGCCCGATGGCGAAGGCAATCACGCCCAGTGCGTAGAGCACGCCTGTGTCATCCTCTCGAACCGCGCCTGCGCGGCCCCCACGGTGTTCCCGGTGTCGTCAGCGTCAATTGTGCCTTGTTCGACCGTTCCCGGCGGCCAACTGCGACTCTTGGCAGAATCCGCCCGGCTCGGGTGGATCGAGCCCCTCAGCCGCCCAGCGTCGCTGCCACCTGCCGCCGCGCCCAGTGCTGCGCCTGTTCGACGTCGGCGATGTCACGCGGATCCCCGGCCGCGGCGTGCTCGTCGGCCAGCCAGCGGTCCAGCACCAACCGCACGGTGTCGACTATGCCGAGAAAACCACAGCCTCCGCTGTGAAAGGCCGCCACCGCCTCCTCGTTCGCCGCGTTGTAGACCGCCGGCGCGCAGCCGCCGGCGATGCCGGCCGCCCGCGCCAGCTCGATGGCCGGAAAGGCCTCGTTGTCCACCGGCTCGAAGGTCCAGGCCTGCGCCTGGCTCCAGTCCAGCCCGGGCGCGGCGCCCTCGACCCGGTCGGGCCAGGCCAGCGCCAGCGCGATCGGCAACCGCATGTCCGGCGGGCTGGCCTGGGCCAGGGTGGCCCCGTCGACGAACTCGACCATCGAGTGCACGATCGACTGCGGGTGCACCACGACGTCGATCCGGTCATAGCCCACCCCGTACAGCAGCTGGGCCTCGATCAGCTCCAGGCCCTTGTTCACCAGGGTCGCCGAGTTCGTGGTGATCAGCGGCCCCATCGCCCAGGTCGGGTGCGCCAGCGCCTGCCGCGGGGTGACCGCGGTCAACTCCTCGCGCCGGCAGCCCCGGAACGGGCCGCCGCTGGCGGTCAGCACCAGCCGGCGCACCTCGGCGGCGCTGCCCGAGCGCAGGCACTGGGCCAGCGCCGAGTGCTCGGAGTCCACCGGCACAAGCTGGCCGGCCCCGGCGGCGGCCAGCACCAGGGGCCCACCGGCGATCAGGGACTCCTTGTTGGCCAGCGCGACCGTCCGGCCGGCCTGCAGCGCCGCCAGGGTGGCCCGCAGCCCCTGCGCTCCGGCCACGCCGTTGAGCACCACGTCGCAGTCCAGGGTGGCCAGCTCTGCTGTGGCGTCCGGGCCGGCGAGCACCTGCGGCGTCGGCTCACCGTCGGACCGGCCGGCGGCCAGCCGCTCGGTCAGCTCCCGCGCGGCGGCGTCGGTGCTGACGCCGACATAGCCGACCTGCCAGCGCAGCGCCTGCTCGGCGAGCAGCTCCAGGTTGGCGCCACCGGCGCAGATGGCCGTGACCGAGAACCGGTCACCGGCACGTGAGATCACGTCCAGGGCCTGGGTACCGATCGAGCCGGTCGAGCCGAGCAGGACGATGCGGCGCTGGCCGGCTGGAGTGCTCATCGCGCCATTCTCACCGACCCGCGCAAGCCGTGGGGCGCCGACATCCCCAGTCGCGGCCCAGGTGCCAGAATGATGGAAGAGCACACCGCGCCGAACCGCCGTTACAGGAGTGATCGAACGTGGCAACCGAGTCCAACCCCATCGCCGGCACCGACGTCGAGCACGCGCGGACCGAGGAGCACGAGCGCCCCGAAGACTGGGGCTGGCACCACGAGTTCGTCACCGGACGCCAGGTCGGCGGCTGGATCACCTTCCTGATCCTCGGCACCCTGCTCACCACGACCCATTACAACGACACCGGCGACGTGGCGCTGATCGCCATGATGGCCGTACTGGCCTGGGGCCTGATCTGGGACCTCCGGCGCCGGCGCACCCAGTGGCGCCGTTGAGCTTCTGCTCATTCCTCGCCCTGGCCCGTCAGGCGGCGGGAGATGTGCGAAGCGCTTCCTCAAGCCGGTTGGCGACGGCGAGCATCCAGCTGCGGTATGAGCTCCAACCGAGGCCGGGAGGGTAGTAGACGAGGCCCAGATCATCCAGGCGCTGTTCCAAGACCGCGTCGGAGTCGCATTCGCCGAGAAGCTGGGTTATCTCGCCCGGCGCGGCGGGAGCGTAACTTGGCTGGTGCTCGACGAAGGCATCGATAGCCTGCGAAAAATCTGCATAATCATCAGCCCAATCCTCGTGCAGGTAACCCCCTAGCAATTGCTCCAGGGCTGGGTACTGCTTCATCGGGTCACCATCGCAGTGTGGATACGGAAACCGATTCCTGTCATCGGGCTTCGTCTGAGCACCAAGCGTATTCCAGTGGCTTGAATGAATCCGGACAAGGCACTCTCGGGCCGTCTGCCGATCATGGAACGTGGATGCCGCCTTGATGCCTGGTTCGGCGGCGAGTCGGTCGCGGAGGAACTCCTCGCTCTTGCCGACGTGCTTGGCCAGGGTGTGGCCGCCGTCGAGCCCTTCGTGGGCCATCAATCCGCCGCCGGGAACGAGGTGGATGACGCGGTCAGCGGTTCGAAGCCCTCGCGTCCGCATGCCGCAGCACGCTAGGCAATCGGTTGGGCTCATGCGTGGAGTTATCCGGCGCTATGCGGGATGACGGACCCAAGGTCCCCAAGCTGGACGGCAGCCGGGCGGGTTGCTCCCCGCCTGCCGTCCAGTGAGGCGACCTTGGACTAGTCGGTCAGCGAGTGCTGCATGTGGCGCGGCGGTCGCCAGCCTTCGTCAACGTCGGCCGTGTGCGTGAGGTACGCGGCCAAGTTGCGGATCATGGACGGATGCAAGGTGCACCGGAACGCCTGCCCGCCGTCGTCCTCGGCGGGCTCGAACTCAATCGCCATCCGGGTCTGATCGGGTGTGTGCCCGAGCTGGCCGAACCGGAACGGGCGCACTAGGTAGGCCGAGAAGTAGCCCGGCCCGCCGTCCTCGGACAGCGCCCCGAAGAACCCGTCGTAGGACCGGCATTCGGTGCGGTGATGGTTCGGGGAGGGATAGCCGCCGTGGAACTGCGGGTGGCTGGCCCGGTCAACGCACCAGTCCGCGCCGTAGTCGAACTGGTAGCTGTCGCCGTCCTCGCCGTCGAGGACGGGCCGCCAGGGCTGCTCGGGTGTCGGCTGCCAGCCGTCCGGGGTGTCGCCCGGCTCGGGCGGGGTCGGGCCGGTGGTGCCGTTACTGTGCTGCATGGGTCGTACTCCTATTCCGGTAGGTAGTGCGATCAAGGCCCTGGTCGGTGTTTGCCGCACCGGCCGGGGCCGCCTCAATGGGTTGTGCTCCTAGCCCGTCCGCTAGGCCCGTCCTCCCCCTTCCAACTCACTCGGCGTGACGGTAGAGGACACCTACGACAGGACTGGGAGGGGGTAATGTCTGTGCCAGACGGACACGTCCGAAGCGGAGGCACGGCGGTATGAGCAACGCCGACGACAAGGCAACCAGCGAGGTCAGCCCGATCGACTTCCTGACCGCGCTGCTGCGCCTGACACCGGAGGACGCGGCGCGGGTCCGCACCGCCACCCCACCCCCGCCAGACCCCGACCACGACCGGGACGAAGGCGACGACTGAGGGGCAGAACCGGGGGAGGTGACAAGCTGGCTCGTCCGAATGGCCACCGAACTCGGCGCAGGGTGTCCTCCCGACGCGGCCCAATCGGGCGCTTGCGGCGTCCTAGGTGTTCCAGTCATACCACGCGACCCAGCATGGCGATGCCGCACTGCAACCGACCGAAGACGACGGTCCCGCCTCGGGGTACGGGCGCATCCAGTGGCACCAGTAGCCCCACTGGTACCTCAGCACCGGAAGGCGTCCAAACCATCCTACTTGCGACAACTGATCCGATCCCTCACTATTGGCAAATGGTGAGAAACCCCTGTCGGCTCCGGGGAATCAGGTTCTCCGTCGGCCCGCACCACCAGTTTGGTCGCACGAAATCGCGCGTTGCGCTGCGTTGTGCGGGGGGCGTGTGGCCCCGTCGCGCTACAGTGTCACACTTCATACCTCAACGGCGCACCTGCGCGATTGCACAGGCAGTATGCGGTAGGCCGCCCTAAAGGCGCATACGGAGGACGGGGAAGTGACAGAACCTGACGACGAGGACTCCGGTTCGGATCTCGCTGATCCCGAGGTGCCGCCTGCTCCACGCCTTCGGGTGATGTTCGGGCTCCGCATCCTAGATCGAGTCGTTACCTTCGTGTTGTGGATCGGGGTCATCTTCGCGGCTGGCTGGTTCATCCACTGGGCAATGGTGCCGCTTGCGGAGGCCGTGTCCGGCAAGTCAACCTCATTCAGCGCTAACGTTTCGTTCACTTTCAGCGCAACATTGGCTCTGACCAATGTGGGTACGTTTATGTGGGGCAGGCGGCACAAGAGCGACAACGAGCGTCTGAGGCGACGCAATGAAGATCTGCAGCGGCGATTGCAACGCTCTGGTGCCAAGCCACGCAAGGCGCGGAGGGGGTCCAGCCGGTGACTGCGTGTGATCAGCGTTAGCTTTACGAGCAGGGTTGCGGTATGGTATCTGCAGATAAGGGGGGCGAAGCGATATGATGCCTGACCAGTTCGCGATGTTCGTAAGCTTGGCCGGCACTGTGATCGGCCTCGTCTTCATCACCCTCTACCAGGTCCCGGCGATCGCAAAAGTCGGGTTTCAAAACCAGCTCTCCGCCCTGAAGGATAGCGCTGAAGATTTGCTTCTCGACGGCGAGATCGAACACGGAGCGTGTATCGACGCCTTTATTCGCCGTTGTGATCTGGCGGCGATGCACGCAGGAAGCTACTCGATACTACGTGCTGCCATCGCGGCCAAGTACTTGGCCCGCCATGGCGTTTTCGCCGAGGAGCAAGGTCAACGTTTGTACCCGAGCGTCGCCGCACTGTCACCAAATGAGCGTAGGATCATCCACGACTTAGACGCGCGTTTCCAGGCATCCATGCGCCGCTACTTATTGACTAGCTCGCCTAGTGGCTGGCTACTAGCTACGCTTATCAAACTGAGTTCGTTTGTACTTCGACGATCGGAAACGAAGACTCAGGAACTCGTACAGGGCTACGGGGAAGCTGCGGTTTCGATGTCGAAAGAACTGCGTACACAGCGGCGCTTGAGCCCCGTGCTAGTCGGCCACGGCGCTCCGTTTCGACGACCGTAGCGCAGCGATCTGAGAGCTTTGAACAATTCGGAGAAGTCTTTGAGGGCCGCAGGCCAACTCTGCGAGCCCAGAGTCGATGACCTTCGCCGGCCGTAAAACTGTCGGGGGTATAGGGCAAAATCCCCTTTATGAAACAGGAGTTTAGCATCCCGAAGCTCGCCGGGATGCTGCGGACCGAGACAGACGCCTACCTGCTGCTGGAGCGGTTGAGGTGGGGCGGCGAGGGCCCGGAGGCGTGCCCGAAGTGTGGCGCGGTCGGCCGTCAGTTCTTCCTGAACCCCGCCAACCGCCATCTCCGTAAGACCCGCACCGGCAGGCCGACCGAACGCCGGATCTGGAAGTGCGGGCACTGCCGCCGCAAGTACAGCGTGCTGACCGACACCATCTTTCACGGCACGAAGATCAGCATCCGGACGTGGCTGCTGGTGATCTTTGAGTTCTCCGCGTCGAAGAACTCGATCAGCGCGTGGGAGATCTCCCGCAAGTACGAGGTCACCAACGAAACCGCTTGGCACATGCTGCACCGCATCCGGGAGGCCACGAAGTTCGGCCCGCCGGCCGGCCTGCTCGGCGGCGCGGTCCAGGTCGATGAAACGTGGATCGGTGGCGAGCCGAAGAACCGGCACCGCAACGATCCCCGCGAGCGGCCCCGCGCCTACGGCACCAGCGACAAGCAGCCGGTGGTGTCGCTGGTGCACTACGAAACCCGCTCGGCTTACTCGCGGGTGGTGGCCGACGTGACCGCCAAGTCCCTGCTGCCAGCCATCCGCGCAGTGATGGACCCCAAGCGGACCCATCTGCACACCGACTCCGCCCGCGCCTACCAGCAGATCGCGCGCGAGTTCGCCGCCCATGAGTACGTCAACCACTCAGCCGGGGAGTACGCACGCGGCAACGTGTCCACCAACCTCAACGAGGGCTACTTCTCCCAGCTCAAGCGGTCCCTGGACGGCACCCATCACCACGTCAGCGTGGAGCACCTACAGCGCTACCTGCACCAGTTCGACTTCCTCTACACCCACTGCAAGGCCACCGACTCAGACCGGATGCGCCTGGTGCTCAGCAACGTCGCCGGACGGCGACTGCCGTACAAGCCGGTGCCTGCCAAAGTGGACTTCTAGCCGGGTGTTAACGTGACCGTCGCCATAAACATCGGGGGACACGATGACTGACTATGAAATCGTTTGCACCAACCAGGAAAGCGACCACGGCCACATCACCCATGTGGGGCTCGGCGTCGGTGACGGCACCTACTACAGCCGCCCAACCGTCGCTGAGGTCTACGCGCTGATCGACGCAGGGCACTACTTCCACACTGGCAGTTCCGACGCCGGTGACTACGCGACTGTCGCCAAGTTCGACTGCACCCAGTGCGGGCGTCCTACGCTGCGCTCTCACGCCGACAAGTACTGGAACAACAACCTGGACAACCTTGGCAACTGCACCGTCTAGCCGAGTTCGACCATCCGGCCGTAGCCGGTTCGCCGGATTGGTTCCGGCGCACCTTCTGTCCCGGGATGGCAGGTATACCCCGCGCCGACTGCCAAGCAATTGGCGATGAACTGGACCAGCCAGTCCAGGTCGCTCACTGGAACCTCGATCATGTAGCGGTTGTCGAGAGTCAATAGCACCTTGCCGCCCTCGGTCGGGCAGGCATCCAAGTAAGGCACCCGGTACCCGTTCACCACCACCGCGTGTGACTTGAACGGCCCAATTATCTCAACGCCCACAGCCGCCGCCCCTCACCCTTGGGTCCGTCATCCCGCATAGCGCCAGTTATCCACAGCTCACGCTGGCCAGGTCAGAGTTCGCGGATGCCCCAGGGCGACTGGTAGTCCCCGGCCAGCAGGTCCAGGAACGGCACCGCGTCGAAGGCCTCCGGGCCGAGGACGCCGGCCCCGGACCAGACGCCGCCGGCGATCAACTCCAGGGCCACCACCGGGTTGACCGCGGTCTGCCACAGCACCGCCTGGCAGCCGTACTCGGCCATCGACCAGTCGTTGTCCACCACGTGGTAGAGGTAGCTCGAGCGGGGCCGGCCGTCCAGGCCCCGGCCGCGCACCCACACCCCGGCGCAGGTCTTGCCGCGCATCCGGTCTCCAAGCTGGGCCGGATCCGGCAGGACGGCGGCCACCACGTCGCGCGGGCTGACCATGGCCTGGCCCACCCGCACCGGGACCACGGAGTCCAGCCCGAGCTGGTGCAGCGTGCGCAGCACCCCGATGAACTCCGCGCCCAAGCCGTACTTGAAGTCGACCCGGCCGGCCTTGAGCCAGCGAGGCATCAACAGCACCTCTTCGTGCTCGACGTTGACGCACTCCACCGGGCCGATCCCCTCCGGGAAGTCGAAGACCTCGGGCTCGCTGAACGGCTCGGTGGTGTACCAGCCGCGGCCGGCCTGATAGATCACCGGCGGGTTCAGGCACTCCTCGATGGTGGTCCAGATCGAGAAGGTCGGCGCGAACATCGGCTGGCCGGCCTCGTCCAGCACCTCCAGGTTCGCGCCGTCGCGCACGCCCAGGTAGTCGATCTCTGAGAACAGGTGGTCACTGGCGTAGCGGGCCAGCACGTCGGACAGGCCGGGCTCCACGCCCATGCCGACCAGGGCGAGCCGGCCGGCCCGCTCCCAGTCCGCCGCCATCGCGAACTGCTCGTCACCCAGCTTGACACCGGTCTGGGAGAACGGGTCCTGCGGATGCGGGCGTGACAGCGACATCGCCATGTCCAGGTAGTGCGCGCCGGCCGCCAGCGCCGCCCGGAAGATCGGCATGGTGAACCGCGGGTCGGTCGCGCCCAGCACCGCGTCGATCCGGTGCTCGGTGAGCAGCCGGCTGATCGCCGCCTCGTCCGAGGCGTCCAGCCGGGCCGCCGCCAGCCGCGGGTCACCGGTGGCGGCCGCGGCGCGTTGGGCGCGTCCGAGGTCGTAGTCGGCCAGCAGCACGTGCTCGAAGAACGGCCGCCTGGCCGCGATCTTGACCACCGCCGAGCCGACCCCGCCGGCCCCCAGGATCAGCAGCCGCACGCGATCACCGGCCGTCCAGCAAGGGTTGGGACGGATCCCAGCGGGTGCCCTGGGCCGCGTCCTTGCGACGCCGGGCGATCGCCGACAGCGACTCCAGCACCACCCGGTTGGCCAGGAAGGAGGTGATGTCGGCATGGTCGTAGGGCGGTGACACCTCGACCAGGTCGATGCCCACGACCGGCAGCTCGTAACAGATCCGGCGGACCGCGTCGAGCAGCTGCCGAGCGGTCAGGCCGCCAGGCTCGGGGGTGCCGGTTCCCGGCGCGTGCCCGGGGTCGCAGACGTCGATGTCGACCGACAGGAACACCCCGTCGCACTCGTCCATGGCGATCTGGAACGACTCGGTCAGGCAGGCTTCCAGGCCCCGGGCGGTGATCTCGGTCATCTCGTAGGAGCGCATGCCCTGCCCGGCCATCCAGTCCAGCGTCTCCGGCGGCGGCCAGTAGCCACGCAGCCCGATCTGCAGGAACCGGTCACCGCGCACGGCGCCGGACTCGATCAGCCGGCGCATCGGCTGGCCGTGCCCGATCAGCGAGCCGAACTCGATGTCGCCGGTGTCGGCGTGCGCGTCGAAGTGGATCATCGACACCCGGCCCTGGCCCAGGTGCTGGGCGACGCCGGCCGCGTCCGGCCAGGCGATGGTGTGATCGCCGCCCAGGATGAGCGGGATCGCCCCGGTGGCGGTCACCGCGTGCACCGCGACCTGCAGGTCCCGCACCGAGCGCTCGGCGTCGCCGGAGAACAGCTCCACGTCCCCGGCGTCATAGACCACCAGGTCGTCCCTCAGTCCGTCCACCCGCATCGCCAGCGACGGCCGGCTGCCGTCGTGTGCCAGGTAGCAGCTCTGCCGGATGAACTGCGGCCCGAACCGGGTGCCCGCGCGGTGCGAGGTGCCACCGTCGAACGGGGCCCCCAGGATCACCACGTCGGCGTCGGAGTAGCTGGCCGGGTCGGCCCAGTCACATCGGGGCACGCCCAGAAAGGTGATGTCGGGGCCGAACTGTGCGCCGTAGCGCGCCATGCTTCCTCCAGTGACCAGCGTGTGCGGGTGGATTACTTCAGCGGGTGCGGACGCGGGTGCGGGTGCGCCCGGCCAGCTGGCCGATCGCCACCGCGACCACCGCCAGCAGGAACATCGCCGTTCCGATCACGTTGATCTGCACCGGCGTTCCGCGCGCCGCCGCGCCCCAGACGTACATCGGGAACGTGATCGAGGCGTTGGAGGCGTTGAAGTTGGTGATGATGTAGTCGTCGAAGGACAGCGAGAACGCCAGCAGCGCCCCGGCGGCGATGCCGGGCGCGGCCAGCGGCAGCGTGATCCGGCGGAAGGTCTGCAGCTCGTTGGCGTACAGGTCCGCGGCCGCCTGTTCCAGCCGCGGGTCCAGGCCGGCCAGCCGCGCCTTGACGGTCACCACCACGTAGCTGAGGCAGAACATGATGTGCGCAATCAGGATGGTGGTCCGGCCCAGCGGGATGCCGGTGCTGACGAACAGCGTCAGCAACGACGAGCCCATCACCACCTCGGGGGTGGCCATCGGCAGGAAGATCAGCAGGTTGGACCCGGTGCGGCCACGGAAGCGGTACCTGGCCAGCGCGAAGGCGATCATCGTCCCGAACAGCGTCGAGACCAGCGTGGCCGCCAGCCCGATCTTGAGCGACAGGCTCAGCGACTCGCACATCCCCGGCGCCCCGCACGGATCACGCCAGGCGTCGAGGGAGAACCGCTGCCAGGTGTAGTTGAAACGGCCGTTGGGCTTGTTGAAGGAGAACAGCACCACCACCAGGTTGGGCAGCAGCAGGTAGATAAGCGCCAGCACCGCCGCCACCCAGACGAGGTTCTCGCGCAGCACCGCCCAGGGCGACCTGCGGCGGCGGGCGGGGGCTCCTTGCTTGCCGGCGCGGCCGGCCGGCCGGCTCCGGGGCAGGGTCTCGACCATCAGACCAGCTCCTCGGTTCCGGACTTGCGGATGTAGACCGAGACCAGCACCAGGATGGTCAGCATCAGCGCGAACGACAGCGCGGCAGCGGTCGGGTAGTCGTTGATGCGCAGGAAATAGCCCTCGATCACCTGGCCGATCATCGCGGTGTTGGGATTGCCCAGCAGCCGGGAGTTGATGTAGTCCCCGGCCGCCGGGATGAAGGTCAGCAGCGTCCCCGCGACCACGCCGGGCATCGACATCGGCAGCGTGACCCGGCGAAAGGCGGTGAACGGCGTGGCGTACAGATCACCGGCTGCCTCCAGCAGCCGCGGGTCCAGCCGGTCGAGGCTGGCGAACAGCGGCAGGATCATGAACGGCAGGAAGTTGTAGGTCAGTCCCGTCACCACCGCCAGCGGCGAGCTCAGCAACTGGCTGCCGTTGGTCCAGCCCAGCGCGCTGGTCAGCTCGATCAGGTGGGTGCCGCGGAAGAACTTCATCACCAGGCCGTCGGAGTTCAGGATGGTCTGCCAGGCCAGCGTGCGCAGCAGGAAGCTGGTGAAGAACGGGGCCACCACTATCACCAGCAGCAGCGCCTTCCAGCGGCCGGACTTCAGCGCGATGGCATAGGCCAGCGGGTAGCCGATCAGCAGCGCCAGCACGGTGGCCAGGAAGGCGTAGAGGAACGAGCGAAAGAACTGCCGGTAGAAGTCCGAGAGCGCGTCGGTGTAGGTGGCGAAGCGGAAGGTCAGCCGGTAGCCGGTCTCCAGGCTGCCGGTCTGCAGCGACTGGGACAGCAGGAAGATCATCGGGACCACGAAGAACACCGCGAGCCACAGCAGCCCCGGCAGCAGCAGGAAGTACGGCACGCCGGCGACCCGGCGGCGCGGTCGGCCGGCGCCGGGTCGCGCGCCGCCGGGCTGCTCGAGAACTGCCTGAACGCCGCTGGACTGGGCGCCGCTGGTCATCCGGGCGCCTCGCCGTCGAGGTCGATGCCGGCCGCGCTGTCCTGGTTGGCGTCCAGGGCGAAGGTGTGCTCGGCGGCGAAGCTCAGGCTGACCCGGTCGCCGGGCCGGTGGATGCCGGCGTTGCCCCGGTTCTGCTCGAACACCATCAGCTGCTGGTCCCAGGGCGTGCGAACCAGGTACTGGGTGCTGACGCCCATGAAGCTGGCGTCGGTGACGACGGCGCCCTCGATGCGGTTCAGCCCGGCGACCGGCTGCCCGGTTCCGTCGTGCGCTGTCTGGCCGAACCCGGTCTTTCCGCCCACGGTCTTTCCGTCCACGGTCTCGCCGTGCACCGAGATCTTCTCGGGACGGACGCCGACCCAGACCTCGTCGACCCCGCCGGGCAGCCGCCCGGCCGGCACCCGCACCGTCCCGCGGGGCAGCGCCACCGTCACCGAGTCCGACTGCCGCTGCTCGACGGTGGCCCGGATCAGGTTGGACTGGCCCAGGAAGTTCGCCGCGAACGTGGTGGCCGGGTTCTCGTAGAGGTCGGCCGGCGCGCCGAGCTGCTCGATCCGTCCGGCGTTCATCACCGCGATGGTGTCGGCCATCGTCATGGCCTCTTCCTGGTCGTGGGTGACGTGCACGAAGGTCAGCCCGACCTCGGTCTGGATCCGTTTGAGTTCCACCTGCATCTGCCGGCGCAGTTTCAGGTCCAGGGCGCCCAGCGGCTCGTCGAGCAGCAGCACCGCCGGCCTGTTGACGATGGCCCGGGCCAGGGCCACCCGCTGCTGCTGGCCACCGGACAGCTGCGCGGGCTTGCGGCCGGCCAGCGCCTGCAGCTCGGTGAGCTCCAGCACGTCGGCGACCTGCTTGTCCACCTGCGCCGAGCGCCGCCGCTTCAGCCCGAACGCCACGTTCTCCCAGACGCTCAGGTGCGGGAACAGCGCGTAACTCTGGAACACGGTGTTGACCGGGCGCCGGTAGGCCTTGTCGTAAGTGATGTCACGGCTGCCGATCCGGATCTCACCGTGGGTCGGCGGCTCCAGCCCGGCGACCATCCGCAGGGTGGTGGTCTTGCCGCAGCCGGACGGGCCGAGCAGGGCGAAGAACGAGCCCTGCGCGATTGTCAGATCCAGGGAGTCCACGGCGGTGAACTGCCCGAACCGCTTGGTGAGCGAGGTGAGCGTCAGGTCACCGGAGTCCTGCGGCAACAGCTCAGCCACCGGTGGTCAGGGCCTGAAACGCCTTGTTGTACCTGGTCTCCTCGTCCTCGCTGAGCCCGCGGAAGACGTGGGCCCGGCCCAGCACCTCCTCGGAGGGGAAGATCAGCGGGTTGTTGGCGACGTCCGGGTCCTCGGCCACCAGGATCTCCTGGGCGCCTTTGATCACCGAGATGTAGTTGACGTAGCCGACCACCTGCGCCATGACCTTCGGGTCGTAGAAGTAGTTGATCAGGGTCTCGGCGTTCTTCTTGTGCTTGGCCTTGTTGGGGATCACGAAGTTGTCCGACCAGATCATGTGCCCGGCAGAGGGCAGCGCGTAGCCCAGGCTCGGGTTGTCGGCCTTGAGCTGCACCACGTCACCGGTCCAGGCCAGGCACGCGGCGATGTCGCCGGAGGCCAGGCCCTTGCCGTACTCGTTGCCGGTGAAGCCCTTGAGCTGGCCGCTGTCCTTGGCGTCGGTCAGTTGCTGGATGGCCGCGTCGAAGTCGGCGTCGGTGAAATCGGCGGGGTCCTTGCCCATCGCCAGCAGGGTCATGCCGACGGTGTCGCGCATCTCGGTCAGCAGGGTGACCTTGCCCTTGAGCGCCTTGTCGGTGAGCAGCTGCTCGATCGTCTCGATCTTCTTGCCGCCGGTGGCCTTGGGGTTGTAGCCGATGCCGGTGAAGCCGGACTGCCAGGGCAGCGAGAACTTGCGTCCCGGATCGAACTCGACGTCGGACAGGGTGTCCTGGATGTTCTTGACGTTGGGGATGTTGGCCTTGTCCAGCTGCTGCACCCAGTTCAGCCGGATCAGCTTGGCCACCATCCAGTCGGTGGAGCACCAGAGGTCGCGGCCGGTGTCGGCGTTGGCGCGCAGCTGCGGCTGCACCTTGGCGAAGAACTCGTCGTTGTCGTTGTAGTCCTCGGTGTAGGTGACCTTGATGCCGGTCTGCTTGGTGAACGCATCCAGGCTGGGGCGGGCCTGGGTGTCGTCATCGACGTCGATGTACTCCGGCCAGTTGGACCAGCTGACGATCTTCTCGGTGTCCGAGCGGTCCGCCGCCGCCTGCGAGGACGGGTCGGCCTTGGTGGCGGTGCCCTCGGTGCCGCAGGCGGCGAGCAGGCTGGCCAGCCCGGTGACCCCGATTCCGGCGAGCATGCTCCGGCGGCTGAGCAGTCCCCGGGTGAAGGCCCGGTCCCACGCGTGATCCCGCTCGGAAGGGTGGTCGGTCATCGGAAGTCTCCCTCGTCGGCGATCGGGTGCGACACGCCTGGCTGGCGGCACCGGATCTAGGCCATGCTAGCCACGGATGGTCACATCTTCGCCGCGGGCCGGGCCAGCAATTCCGTGACGATCCGGCGACCGGTCAGCGGGGTTTCAGCGGGCCTGGGTAGCTAGGAGCGCACGATATAGCCACTGTTAAGGTCGATCTGCTTCGGATTCACTTGCATTCCGTATGATTATCCTGCACTATTCGTTCCATGGCAGTTTCCAGGCGCCAGTCCGTACGCCCGCAGTTGGATGACACGTCCAAGGCCATCGTCGAGCAACTGCAGCAGGACGGGCGCCGGCCCTACGCCAGCATCGGCAAGGCGGTCGGATTGTCCGAGGCGGCGGTCCGGCAGCGGGTCCAGAAGCTGATCGAGTCCGGCACCGTGCAGATCGTGGCGGTGGCCGATCCGCAGCAGATCGGCTTCGCCCGCCAGCTGATGATCGGGATCAACATCGAGGGCGACCTCGAGAGCGCGGCCTCGGCCCTGGCCGAGATTCCCGAGCTGGTGTACGTGGTGCTGACGGCAGGCTCGTTCGACATTCTCGCCGAGGCGGTGGTGGTGGACGACGACCACCTGCTGGAGCTGATCAACGAGCGGATCCGAAAGCTCGCCGGCGTCCGCCGCACCGAGACATTCATGTACCTGAAACTAAAGAAACAAACCTACAACTGGGGTATCGCATGACAGCCAGCAGCTTCGAACCGAGCACCGACTACGACAGCCAGCAGGCCGAGCGGCTCTCCGCCTCGGCGCGGGACCACCTCTGGATGCACTTCACCAGGCTGTCCTCCTACCAGGACTCGCCGGTGCCGATCATCGAGCGGGGTGAGGGCGCCTACGTCTATGACATCCAGGGCCGGCGTTACCTGGACGGGCTGGCCGGACTGTTCACCGTGCAGGCCGGGCACGGCCGGCGCGAGCTGGCCGAGGCCGCAGCCAAGCAGGCCAGCGAGCTGGCCTACTTCCCGATCTGGTCCTACGCCCATCCCAAGGCCATCGAGCTGGCCGAGCGGCTGGCCTCCCACACCCCGGGCGACCTGAACCGGGTCTTCTTCACCACCGGTGGCGGCGAGGCGATCGAGACGGCCTGGAAGCTGGCCAAGCAGTACTTCAAGCTCACCGGAAAGCCCGAGAAGCACAAGGTGATCTCGCGCTACGTCGCCTACCACGGCACCCCGCAGGGCGCCCTGTCGATCACCGGCATCCCCGCGGCCAAGACGATGTTCGAGCCGCTGGTGCCGGGCGCGCACAAGGCCGCCAACACCAACTTCTACCGGGCGCCTGTCTATGGCGATGACCTGAAGATGTTCGGCCGGTGGGCCGCGGACCAGATCGAGGCCGCCATCCTGATGGAGGGCCCGGAGTCGGTCGCGGCGGTCTTCCTGGAGCCGGTGCAGAACTCCGGCGGCTGCTTCCCGCCGCCGCCGGGGTACTTCCAGCGGGTCCGCGAGATCTGCGACAGGCACGACGTGCTGCTGGTCTCCGACGAGGTGATCTGCGCCTTCGGCCGGCTCGGCCCGATGTTCGGCTGCGACAAGTTCGACTACGTGCCCGACATGATCACCTGCGCCAAGGGCATGACCTCGGGTTACTCCCCGCTGGGGGCTTGCATCATCTCCGACCGGCTGGTCGAGCCGTTCCTGGAGGGCACCACCTACTTCCCGCACGGCTACACCTTCGGCGGCCACCCGGTGTCCTCGGCGGTCGCGCTGGCCAACCTCGACATCTTCGAGCGGGAGGGCCTCAACCAGCGGGTGCTGGACAACGAGAACGCCTTCCGCTCGACGCTGGAGAAGCTGACGGACCTGCCGATCGTGGGCGACGTCCGGGGCGACGGGTACTTCTACGGGATCGAGCTGGTCAAGGACAAGGCCACCAAGGAGACCTTCAACGACGACGAGGCCGAGCGGCTGCTGCGCGGCTTCCTGTCCAAGGCGCTGTTCGAGGCCGGGCTGTACTGCCGCGCCGATGACCGGGGCGACCCGGTCATCCAGCTGTCGCCGCCGCTGATCTGCGGCCAGGCCGAGTTCGACGAGATCGAGCAGATCCTGCGCGCGGTGCTGACCGAGGGCGCCAACAAGATCTAGCCGCTGCCGGGCCGGCTGCCGGCGCTCAGTAGCCGGCGCCGGAGCGGATGTGCTCGAAGATCAGGTTGGTCTCGGTCAGGGCGACGTCGGGGTTGCCGCTGAGGTTGACGACGACGAAGTTGCGCAGGTTCTCGGTGTCGCGGGCCGCCACGTGCAGCAGGAAGTCATCGGCGCCGGCCAGGAAGAACACGTTGAGCACCTCGGGCAGCTGCGACACCGTCGCGGCGAACTCGGCGATGTGGCTGCGGGCGTGTGACTGCATGCGGACGGCGATCATCGCCTGGATGGCCCGGCCGACCGCGGCCAGGTCGATGTCGGCGTGAAAGCCGCGGATCACGCCCCGCTCGCGCAGCGACCGCACCCGGCCCAGGCAGGTCGAGGGCGCCACCCCGACCTGTTCGGCCAGGGCGTTGTTCGGCACCCGGGCATCGGCGGTGAGCGCGCGCAGGATCGCGCGATCCACCGGGTCCAGACCGGTTACCAGATCGGCGTCCCGGTCGCCACCGCCGGCGCGTCGAACCCGTCCGGGCTCCCGCATGCTGTTCGGCGGAATGCCAGGCCGACCGGAGCGTTCCGAACTTGACGTGGTCATATAGGCACTCTGACAGAATTAGCTTCAGCGCACTAGTAATCCAGCATGCAAACCTTCATTGTGTGGGGTTAGCTATCCCATATGCTCAAGCGGCGAACAGAGCCCGCCCGGAGTTGCGACTCAGAGCCTGCCCGGAGTTGTCCGGTCCGCACGTCTCATCAGCTGTCAACGTCGATGGAAGAGGACACGTCATGAAGGTCGGCATCCCCCGCGAGGTCAAGAACCACGAGTACCGGGTGGCGATCACCCCCTCGGGCGTCCACGAGCTCGTTCGCAACGGCCACGAGGTCTACATCGAGGCCGAGGCAGGTATCGGCTCCTCGATCCCGGACCGGGACTTCGTGGCGGCCGGCGCGCAGATCCTGCCGACTCCGGACGACGTCTGGGCCACCGGTGACCTGATCCTCAAGGTCAAGGAGCCGATCGCCGAGGAATACGGCCGGATGCGCGCGGACCAGGTCCTGTTCACCTACCTGCACCTGGCCGCCGGGCGCGACTGCACCGACGCGTTGCTCAAGGCCGGCACCACCTCGATCGCCTACGAGACCGTCCAGCTGCCCGACGGCTCGCTGCCGTTGCTGGCGCCCATGTCAGAGGTGGCCGGCCGGCTGGCGCCGCAGGTCGGCTCGTACCACCTGATGCGCCACGGTGGCGGGCGCGGGGTGCTGATGGGCGGCGTCCCCGGCACCTACGCGGCCAAGGTCGTGGTGATCGGCGCCGGGGTGTCGGGCCAGAACGCGGCCACCATCGCGCTCGGCATGCAGGCCGAGGTGCTGCTGCTGGACCGCAACGTCGCCCGGCTGCGCCAGATGGACGCCATCTATCGGGGGCACTGCCAGACCATCGCCTCCAACGCCTACGAGGTCGAGCGGGCCGTGCTGGACGCCGACCTGGTGATCGGCGCGGTGCTCATCCCGGGCGCCAAGGCCCCGACGCTGATCAGCAACGACCTGGTGTCGCGGATGAAGCCCGGCTCGGTGCTGGTCGACATCTCCATCGACCAGGGCGGTTGCTTCGAGGACTCCCGGCCCACCACCCACGCCGAACCGACCTACGCCGTGCACGACTCGGTGTTCTACTGCGTGGCCAACATGCCCGGCGCCGTTCCGCACACCTCGACCTACGCCCTCACCAACGTCACGCTGCCCTACGCGGTGGAGCTGGCCAACCTCGGCTGGCGAGACGCGCTGCGCTCGGACGCGGCCCTGGCCCTGGGGCTCAGCACCCACGCCGGTGAGCTCACCAACCCCCACGTCGGCGAGGCGCTGGGCTATGACAGCCGTCCCATCGACGAGGTGCTCGCATAACCTCAGCCACCGGTTATCGCGGCCTGTCGTTCTGGCATGCCACGGCCGGCGACGAGCTGATCCCTCGCCCGTCGCTGGCCACCGCCGGCCCGGGTGAGCGCAGCGTCGACGTCGCGATCGTGGGCGCCGGCTACACCGGGCTGTGGACGGCGTACTACCTCGCGCGGGCCGACCCGTCGCTGCGGATCGCCATCGTCGAGGCGGAGGTGGCCGGGTTCGGGGCCTCCGGACGCAACGGCGGCTGGTGCTCGGCGCTCTACCCGGTGTCGCTTCCCCGGCTGGCCCGCGAGCACGGCCGCGACGCCGCGATCCGGCAGTACCGCGCCATGCAGGCAACCGTCGCCGAGGTCGGCAGGGTCATCGAAGCCGACAGCCTGGCCGCTGACTGGGCGGCCGGTGGCACCGTCACCCTGGCCCGCAACCAGCCGCAGCTGCGCCGGGCCGTCGAGGAGGTCGAGCAGGCCAGGGCGTTCGGCTTCGGCCCCGAGGACGTCGAACTGCTCGACGCCCGGGCCGCCTCGCGACGGCTGGCCGCCAGCTCGGTGCTGGGCGGCGTCCACACCCCGCACTGCGCGGCGCTGCACCCGGCGAAGCTGGTCCGCTCGCTGGCCCGCCGGGTGGTGGAGCTGGGCGTGAGCCTGTACGAGCAGACCGCCGCGCTGAGCATCGAGGCCGGCCGGGTCCGCACCGTGCACGGCGACCTGCGCGCCGAGCTGATCGTCCGGGCGACCGAGGGATTCACTGCCCGGCTGCCCGGGCACCGGCGTAGCGTCGCGCCGGTGTACTCGCTGATGATCGCCACCGAGCCGCTGCCCCGCAGCAGCTGGGACCAGCTCGGGCTGGCGGCCCGCGAGACCTTCGCCGACTTTCGCCACCTGATCATCTACGGCCAGCGCGGCGCCGATGACCGGCTGCTGTTCGGCGGCCGGGGCGCCCCCTACCACTTCGGGTCCCGGATCTCGCCCGGCTATGACCGGGTGCCGGCGGTCTTCGCCGCGCTGCGCTCCACCCTCGCCCAGCTGCTGCCGGCCGCCGCGGACGCGCCGATCAGCCACAGCTGGGGCGGGCCGCTGGGCATCACCCGGGACTGGCATCCCTCGGTCGGGTTGGACCGCTCGACCGGCCTGGGCTGGGCCGGCGGCTACGCCGGGGACGGGGTGGCCGCGACCAACCTGGCCGGCCGGACCCTGGCCGACCTGGCGCTGGGGCGCGACACCGACCTGACCAGCCTGCCGTGGGTGGGTCACCGCTCACGAGCCTGGGAACCCGAGCCGTTGCGCTGGCTGGGCGCCAATGCCAGCCTGCGAGCGATGAGCTGGGCCGATCGGGCCGAGGACCGCTACGGCCGGCCGTCGCGGCTGGCCGCCATCGTGAACCGGGTGCTCGGCCGATGAGGGAGCATCGCCGATGGACAAGCATGTGAGCGTTCGCGCGAAGAACGAGGAGGACCGATGAGCCGGCCCAGCGAGAACGGCCAGGAGCCTGCGGCAGGCAGCCGTCCTGAGCGGGTGCGGCCGAGCCGGATGGCAGACCGGGTCGGCGCCGATCAGGCCAAGCTGGCGCGGCTGCTCGCCGACGTCCCGGTCGGGCACGTCGGCTTCGTCACCGAGGACGGCCAGCCGTTCGTGCTGCCGATCGCGATCAGCCCGGACGGCCCGGACGTGCTGCTGCACGGCTCGACCGGCTCGCGGTGGTTGCGGCTGCTGGCCACCGGCATCCCGGTGTCGCTGGCGGTGACCGCGCTCGACGGCATGCTGGTGGCCAGGTCCGCTTTCGAGTCCTCGATGCATTACCGCAGCGCGGTGCTGTTCGGCCGCTGCGTCGCGCTGCAGGGCGAGGACAAGGTCAGCGCCCTGGACCTGCTCACCGACGCGCTGATCCCGGGCCGGGTCGCCGAGGTGCGCCGGCCGAGCGCCAAGGAGCTGGCCGCCACCCTGGTGCTGCGGATGGCTGTCGAGGACTGGAGCCTCAAGGTCTCCGACGACCAGCCCGACGACCTGGCCGAGGACGTGGCCGGGCCGGCCTGGGCCGGGATCCTGCCCCTGGTCAGCCGCTACACCGCGGCGCTGGACGCCCCGGACCTGCGTCCGGGGATCGAGGTGCCGCCCTCGGTGCGCCGGATGCTGCAGCCGGACAGCTAAGACAGCTAGAGCAGCCGGACGGACGGTCGGTCAGGGCGGTGCCGGGCAAGCGGCGACGGACGGCTAGGCCGAGGACCGGGTGCGGCGTTCCAGGGCGACCTCGAACGGTTCTCCGATCGCCCAGATCGACTCGAAGGCGCACTGCAGGCTGCTGGTCAGCGCCGCGTGCTCGACCAGGATGTTGGTCGAGGTCAGCGCGCCCGCGATCGGGTCGGTCAGTGAGAACAGCGCCCGGTGCCCGTCGGCCAGGCACAGCTTCATCGGCACCTCTTCGGCGACCCGGGCCCCCTCGCCGGCCTTGATGAACTCCAGGATCTCGGCGACCACCTCGGGGTTGTCCAGGATGCTCGGCTCGTAGATGCAGCGGACGTCCCCGCCGGCCTGCACGATCCGGCGGGTCGCTTCCAGGCCCAGCGGGTTGTTCGGCATCGCGTACGGGGACTTGGAGAACGTCAGCAGCGACCGTTCCGCCTCACGCTGCAGGTCGCGGAACCGGGCGCCGACCATGCCCGGGTCGCGCAGCACCTCGACGTAGTCCAGTGGCGCGGTCTCCTGACGGCCGGCGGACCAGGTGTCGCGCAGGTGGGTGGCCAGGCTCGTGGAATGCGACTCCAGGCCGGCCAGGGCCTGGCGTTGCACTGCCAGCAGCCGCTCGACGGCGGCCTCGGGGTCGGTGGCCGCGTACCTGGTGACCGGTCCGGGCCAGTCCCGGGCCAGCCCCCGCGAGACCAGGCTGTTGAGCACGTCGTAGATGCGCTGGCGTGGGATGCCGGCCTCGTTGGCCAGCTCGGACGCGGCGTAACTCTCCCGCTGGATCAGGGTCAGGTAAGCCTTCGCCTCGTAGCGCGTCATCCCGAGCTGCACGAGGCCGTGAACATGGGTGTTCGGATCTGCCATGAGCGAACCGTACCTAGGTATGCGCCGGTTTGCGGCGATCATCGTGGCTAATCATGCGTGAGCCTCCTCTGCCGAGCCTGTCCGGCTGATCACGCCAGGGCCGCCAACTGCCCGCAGGCGCCGTCGATCTCCTGACCGCGGGTGTCGCGAACCGTCACCGGCACGCCATGGTCGCTCAACCGGGCCACGAACTCCTGCTCGACCGGCTTGGGTGAGGCGTCCCACTTCGAACCCGGGGTGGGGTTGAGCGGTATCAGGTTCACGTGCGCCAGCCGGCCGGACAGCAGGGTGCCGAGCAGGTCGGCGCGCCACGGCTGGTCATTGATGTCGCGGATCATCGCGTACTCGATCGAATACCGCCGCCCGGTGCGCGCGGCGTAGGCGTCGGCGGCCTCGAGCACCTCGCGCACCTTCCAGCGGGTGTTCACCGGCACCAGGGTGTCGCGCAGCTCGTCATCGGGAGCGTGCAGCGAGACCGCCAGCGTGACGTTGAGCCCCTCATCGGCGAGCTTGCCAATGGCTGGCACCAGGCCCACCGTGGAGACGGTGACCGACCGCTGCGACAGGCCCAGACCGGCCGGGGCCGGGTCGATCAGCCGGTGCAGCGATGCCACCACCCGCTGGTAGTTGGCAAGCGGCTCCCCCATCCCCATGAACACCACGTTCGACAGCCGGACCGGCCCACCGGGCAGTTCGCCCGCCGCGGCCACCCGGGCGGCCGCCGCCACCTGCTCGACGATCTCGGCGGTGGACAGGTTGCGGTTCAGGCCGCCCTGGCCGGTGGCGCAGAACGGGCAGGCCATTCCGCAGCCGGCCTGGCTGGAGACGCAGACCGTGAGCCGGTCGCGGTAGCGCATCAGAACGCTCTCGACCAGGGTGCCGTCGTGCAGCCGCCACAGCGTCTTGCGGGTGGTGCCCTGGTCGGTCTCGACGTGGCGCACCTCGGTCAGCAAGGGCGGCAGCAGGGCCGCGCCGAGCCGGTCCCGGACCGCGGCGGGCAGATCGGTCATGGCCGCCGGGTCGTTCTCCAGCCTGCTGAAGTAGTGCCGGGACAGCTGGTCGGCGCGGAACGGCTTCTCGCCCAGCTCGGTGACCGCGGCCCGGCGCTCGGCCGGCGAGAGGTCGGCGAGGTGGCGCGGGGGCATCGCCTTGCGCGGGGTGTCGAAGATCAGCGGGAGCGAGGTCATCAGGTGTTCCATTCTCCCACGATCGGCTCTGGTCGGCGGCCATGGCCGAGGTGGGCGTCGCGCGGCCTCAGCCGGGCAGGAACGCGGCCAGCAGCAGGTAGGCCACCGGGGCGCACGGCAGCAGCGAATCCAGCCGGTCCATGACGCCGCCGTGACCGGGTAGCAGCTTGCCCATGTCCTTGAGCCCGAGGTCGCGCTTGATCATCGACTCCCCCAGATCGCCGAGGGTGGCGGTGGCCACGATCGCGACGCCGAACAGCGCCCCCTGCCACCATTGCTGGTGAAAGCAGAACACCATCATCAGCACGCCCGCGATGCTGCCGGCCAGCAACGAGCCGAAGAAGCCCTCCCAGGACTTCTTCGGTGAGACGGTGGGCGCCATCGGGTGCTTGCCGAACAGCACGCCGACCGCGTACCCGCCGGTGTCCGAGCACACCACCGTGAGAACGAACAGCACGATCCGGGCGGCCCCGTCGTCGGCGTGGGCCATCAGGGTGGCGAAGCCGGCCAGGAACGGGATGTAGAGCGCGACCAGATTGGCGCTCGCCACGTCCCGCAGGTAGCCGGACGCGCCGTCGGCGAGCCGCCAGATCGTCACCCCCAGCACGGTCAGCAACAGCGCGCCGACCAGGCCGTCCGGGCCGCGGAACCAGGCCGCCGCCTCCATCGCGAGCACGCCGGCCAGCAGCGGCACCAGCGGCGGGCGCGCCTCGACGGTGCCGACCGCGGTCACCATCTCGTACACCCCGATGGCCACCGCGATGCTGAGCAGGACCACGAAGCTGGGACGGTAGACAGCCAGCGTGGCGACGACGAGCAGGGCCAGGGACGCGCCGACGCCGATCGCGGCGGGCAGGTTGCGCCCGGAACGGTTCTTGCGCGGCGGCTTGGCGATCTCGGGGGTGCTGATCGACGCCGCGGCGGCCTCGGTCGGGCTGACGGGCCGCCGGCCGTTGGGGGCCTCCGGCGGGTGTGGCGTAGCGGTGGTCAGCGCTTGGCCGGTGCGCTGCGGCTCCACCAGCGCCAGGCCGGTGCGGGCCGGCTTGTCCGAGCCGGTGGAGCGTGCCGTCTCGACGACCCGCAGATGCCGGTCCGGCGGCGCGGTCGCAGCGGGCGGCGCGGCTGACTCGACGGTCGCTGCCGGCGGCGCGGTTGTTGCGATCGGCGCGGTTGTTGCGGTTGCCGGCGGCGCGGTTGTTGCGGCTGGGTCGGCGTCTGACGGCGCGGCCTCGGCAGCTCGGGCTGCTCGCCGGCTAGAACGCGAGGACCGCGGACCGGCCTCGGACGAGGCGGCCTTGGACCGGGCGATCAGCTCAGCCGCCGACACTCCGGCGCCTCCGCCGTGCCGGCCGGCAGCGGCGGGCTGCGCCGGCTCATCAGCCGGCGGTTGGACGCTGTCGGTCATCAGACCTCGAGGAGCTCGGCTTCTTTGTGCCTGACCAGGTCGTCCACGGCCGCGACGTACTTGTCGGTCACCTTCTGCAACTCGACTTCGGCGCGGTGGGCGTCGTCCTCGCCGACCTCGCTCTCCTTGTCCTTGACCAGCTTGCCGAAGGTGTCGTTGGCGTGCCGGCGCACCGCCCGGATGGAGACCTTGGCGTCCTCGCCCTTGCTCTTGGCCACCTTGACCAGCTCGCGGCGGCGCTCCTCGGTGAGCTGCGGGAAGATCACCCGGATCAGGTTGCCGTCGTTGCTCGGGTTGACGCCGAGGTCGCTGTCGCGGATGGCCTTCTCGATGACCTGCAGCTGGCTGGCGTCATAGGGCTTGATGACGGCCATCCGGGCTTCCGGGGTGCTGACCGAGGCCAGCTGCGGAAGCGGGGTCATGGCGCCGTAGTACTCGATGTTGATCCGGGCGAAGCTGCTCGCCGCCGCCCGACCGGTGCGAAGGCTGGTCAGGTCGTCGCGCAGGACGGTGACCGCCTTCTCCATCTTTTCTTCGGCTTCGAAGAGCGTCTCGTCGATCACGTCAATCTCCTGGTTCTTGCGTTACGGCCGGACAGGCGGTGAGCAGTCAGTCCTCGGGGCCGACCAGGGTGCCGATCTTCTCGCCGCGGACCACCCGGGCGATGTTGCCGTCGGCGAGATCGAACACCACGATCGGCATCCCATTGTCCCGGCACAGGCTGAAGGCGGTGGCGTCGGCGACCTGCAGCCCGCGGTTGAGCACCTCGTCGTAGCTGATGGTGTCGAACTTGACGGCGTCCGGGTTGGTCCTGGGGTCAGCGTCATAGACGCCGTCCACGCCGCTCTTGCCCATCAGCAGCACGTTGCAGCCGATCTCCAGCGCGCGTTGCGCCGCGGCGGTGTCGGTGGAGAAGTACGGCATGCCGGCGCCGGCGCCGAAGATGACGACCCGGCCCTTCTCCAGGTGCCGCTCAGCCCGGCGGGGGACGTAGGGCTCGGCCACCTGCCCCATCGTGATCGCGGTCTGCACCCTGGTGGGCACGCCTGCCTTCTCCAGGAAGTCCTGCAGCGCCAGGCAGTTCATCACGGTGCCCAGCATGCCCATGTAGTCGGCGCGGTCACGGTCCATGCCGCGCTGGCTGAGCTCGGCGCCGCGGAAGAAGTTGCCGCCGCCGACCACCACCGCCACCTGGGTGCCGGAGTCGTTGACCTCGCCGATCTGCCGGGCGATCGAGGCCACCACGTCCGGGTCGACGCCGACCTCGCCGCCGCCGAACACCTGGCCGGACAGCTTGAGCATCACCCGCCGGTAGGGGTCGCGCTCGGGACGGGCGACGGCCTCGACCGGCGCTGGGCGCGTGGTCGCGACGTCGCTCAGGTCGATGTCCGGGTCCTGCGACGACAAAAGGGCCGCCTGTCCGGTCTCGGTCATGACGGCCCCTCTCGTCGTACGAACGTTCCTTAATCCTGCCTCATGATGGCCCGAATCGCGGACAACGGCTCGGCCGCGATCAGGGTGCTTCTCAGGCTGCGCCGACCTCGAACCGGGCGAAACCGGTGAGCTTCACGCCGGCCTCGTCCATCATGGCCTTGACCGTCTTCTTGTTGTCCTGGACCGCTGACTGCTCGAGCAGCACGCCGCCCTCGGACTTGAAGAAACCGTTCAGGCGGCCTTCGACGATCTTGGGCAGCGCGGCATCGGGCTTGCCCTCCTCGCGGGCGGTGGCCTCGGCGATCCGCTTCTCGTTCTCGATCGTCTCGCTCGGCACGTCCTCGCGGGTCAGGTACTGGGCCTTGAGGGCCGCGACCTGCATCGCCGCACCGCGGGCGGCGTTGACGTCGTCGCCTTCGAAGGCGACCAGCACGCCGACCTGCGGCGGCAGGTCGCTGGACTTGCGGTGCAGGTAGGTCGCGACCTTGCCGTCGAGCTTGACCGCCCGGCGCAGCTCGATCTTCTCCCCGATCACCGCGTTGAGGGCCTCGATGTTCTGGGCCACGGTCTTGCCGTCGACCAGCTGCTCGTTCAGCAGCGACTCGGCATCGGTGGCCGAGGAGCCGACGAAGTGGGCGACGATGTCGCCGGCCAGCGTCTGGAACTGCTCGTTCTTGGCGACGAAGTCGGTCTCGCAGGCCAGCTCGATCATGGCGTTCTCGGCAGCGGCGACCAGGCCGTTGCTGGTCTGGCGCTCGGCGCCGCGCTTGGCGGCCTTGCCGGCGCCCTTGATCCGCAGCTCCTCCACGGCCTTGTCGAAGTCCCCGTCAGCGGCTTCGAGTGCCTTCTTCGCATCCATCATTCCGGCGCCGGTGGCGTCCCGGAGCTTCTTCACGTCGGCGGCGCTGATTGCCATCGTTAGGTGTCCCGTCTCTCGTGTAGTCGAAGTGGGTCTGAAGGGTGGTTGCCGCGCTGCTGGCTGAGCCTGGCTCGCCCATGGCGAGGGCGTCCGGCCTCGTCGAGACGGACGCCCTCGGCGACGGTTGCCTGCTCAGGCAGTCGGCTATCAGGAAGCGGTCGTGGCGTCCGCGTCGTCGGCCGGGGCTGCTTCGGCCGGAGCCGCGGCAGGTGCTGCTTCCTCGGTCGGGGCTGCGGTCTCCTCGGCCGGAGCCGCGGCAGGTGCCGCTTCCTCGGCCGGAGCTGCGGCAGGCGCGGCCTGCTCGGTCGCCTCGGCTGGCGGAGTCGCCTCGGCTGCGGGAGCAGCTGCCGCGGCGGGGGTGGCCTCGGGTGCCTGGGTCGGCTTGAGCAGTTCGGTCTCCCAGTCGGCCAGCGGCTCGTCCGCCGCCAGCACGCCCGGCTCGGGCTTCTCGTCGCGGCCGGCGTTGGCGGCCAGGCCGGCGCGCTGCATCAGGCCCTCGGCGACCGCGTCGGCGATCACCCGGGTCAGCAGTCCGGCGCTGCGGATCGCGTCGTCGTTGCCCGGGATCTTGTAGTCGACCTCGTCCGGGTCGCAGTTGGTGTCCAGGATCGCGATGACCGGGATGTTGAGCTTGTGCGCCTCGGCGACCGCCAGGTGCTCCTTCTTGGTGTCGACGATCCAGACCGCGCTGGGGGTCTTGGTCATCTCGCGGATGCCGCCGAGGGTGCGCTCGAGCTTGATCTTCTCGCGGGTCAGGATGAGCTGCTCCTTCTTGGTGGCGGTGCCCTCCCAGCCGTTCTCCTCCATCGCCTCGAGTTCCTTCAGGCGCTGCAGCCGCTTGTAGACGGTCGAGAAGTTGGTGAGCATGCCACCGAGCCAGCGCTGGTTGACATAGGGCATGCCGACCCGGGTCGACTGCTCGGCGATCGCCTCCTGCGCCTGCTTCTTGGTGCCGATGAACAGGACGGTGCCGCCGTGGGCGACCGTCTCCTTGACGAATTCGTAGGCCCGGTCGATGTAGCCGATCGTCTGCTGCAGATCGATGATGTAGATGCCGTTGCGCTCCGTGAAGATGAACCGCTTCATCTTCGGGTTCCAGCGCCGGGTCTGGTGTCCGAAGTGGACTCCGGAGTCGAGCAGGTTCTTCATGGTGACGACGGCCATCGGGCGCGTCCTCCTTGCGTTCGTGCGCGGGCGCCCTGACGGGCGGCTGCGCGGCCTCGGTTGTCGTGATCGGACCGGATGGTCGATCACCCTGGTGCCGGGTATCGCGGCCAGCGCCGGCTGGTGAGAGCCGGACCGAAGTTGGCCGCTACCTGCTGACGATCGGCAGGTGGGCACGCGAAGTCACCCGGCTTTCACCGGGCGCAGGGGAAGTCTAGCGTCCCGGCCGCTGTGGCACACAATCGCGGTGGCGAGCGGGGTGGGCGGGGCGGTATCCGTTGCCGGCTCGGGCGCTTGTGGACAGCCTGCGGTTCCGGCGGTCGGGCTGTCCACAACTTGGTGGGGCAGCCGCCGTCGGGCGTCCTACACCCGCAGGGTGGGCGGATGCACCTGATGAGCGCGGCGATCGTGGCGATGGTCCTGGCGGCGAGCGGGAGCGCTCCGGCCGCTTCCACCGCCCGGAGCGGGCCGGCCGGGGTGGTTGAGGGGTCGGGGGTTGTTGCGGTGACGGGACCGGTTGCGGTGTCGGCGGCGGCCCCGCCGCGAGGATCCGTCGATCCGCTCTACCACGCGCCGTTGGGCGGTGGAATGCGGGTGCGGACGCCGTTCAACCCGCCTGCTGACCGGTACGGCCGGGGTCATCTGGGGGTTGATCTGACGGCCTCGGCCGGAGTCGAGGTGCTGGCCGCCGGTGCCGCGACGGTGCGCTTCGCCGGGCCGGTGGCCGGTCGTGGGGTGGTGGTGCTGGTGCATCCGGACGGCGTCAGCACCGTGTACGAGCCGGTGGCCGCCGTGGTGGCGCCCGGGCAGCGAGTGCTGGCCGGCCAGCGGATCGGCGTGCTGCGCGGCGCCCACCGCAGCTGCGCGCCGGCGATGTGCCTGCACTGGGGCGCCCGCCGGGGCGAGGCCTACCTGGACCCGATGTCGTTGCTCAGGCCGCTGGGGGTGGTCCGGCTGCTGCCCTGGAACTAGCCTCAGCCCTCAGCGACTCTGCCGCCTCAGGCGGATCGCTCGCGCCTGAAGCCGGCGAGAACCCTCCCGAAGGCGGGTAGAGCCTCCGCAGCTCGCTCAGGCTCGCGGATGGGCCTGCTCGAAGCTGGTGCGCAGCCGGTCGACGGAGACGTGGGTGTAGATCTGGGTGGTCGCCAGGCTGGCGTGCCCGAGCAGTTCCTGGACGGCCCGCAGGTCGGCGCCGCCGTCGAGCAGGTGGGTGGCCGCGCTGTGTCGCAGACCGTGCGGTGACAGGCCTGAGCCGCCCGCCAGGTCGGCGGTGACCTCGTTGACCACCCGGCGTGCCGCCCGCTGGTCGAGCCGGCCGCCGCGCCGCCCCAGCAACAGCGCCTGGCCGGACGCCGGAGTGGCCCACTTCGGCCGGCCCTGCTCCAGCCAGCGTTGCAGGGCGTCCGCGGCCGGCACCCCGTAGGGCACGGCGCGCTGCTTGTCGCCCTTGCCGATCACCCGCAGCACCCGGCGGTTGCGGTCCAGGTCGGCCAGGTCCAGGCCGACCAGTTCGGCTACCCGGATGCCGGTGCCGTACAGCAACTCCATGACCAGCCGGTCGCGCAGCTGCTCGGGCTCGTCGCCGCCGAGCGAGTCGATCGCCTGCCCTGCCTCACCGGCTGACAGCACCGCGGGAATCGAGCGGTGCGGCCGGGGGCTGACCAGCAGCTCGGCGACGTCGGCGGCGATCAGCTGGTTCTTGAACGCCCAGGTGCTGAACGTCCGGGCGGCAGCCGCTCGCCTGGCCAGCGTGGTGCGCGACGCCCCGGCCTGGTGCTGGCTGCCAAGCCAGCCGCGCAGCAGCCGCAGGTCCAGGGCCCGCAGCTCGGTCTCACCGGTGGAGCGCAGGTGGTGCAGCAGCTGGGTGATGTCGCCCAGGTAGGCCGCGACGGTGTGCGCGGACCGGTTTCGCTCCAGCCGCAGGAACCGCTCGAAGTCGGCCAGTATCCCGAGCAGGTCCGGCCCCAGCTCCTGGCGCAGCGCGGCCACGTCGACCCGCCGGTGACCTTGGCGAGCAGCCGCGGCGCTGGAGGACCCGGTCATGCCGCTGACAGTGCGCGCGGGGCCGGCCTTGGTCAACTCGCCACGCTGGCCAGCCGGTACCCCTCCCGGGCTGCGGTGATCAGGCCCAGGCCCTGCAGCACCGGCAGCGCCGCGATCACCTGGCTGATCGGCTGGCCGCTGAGCCGGGACAGCTCTGCCTCGGTGACGCTGCGCCGCCGGCCGGGAAAGCCGTCGAGCACCGAGCGAGCCACCACGTCCAGGCTGTCGTAAGCGTGCTGCCAGGCCGCCGGTCCGCTGGCGGCGGCCGGTCCGCCCGCAGCTGGCGGCCGGCCGGCAGCCGGTCCCCCGGCGTCCATCTCGACTTCAGCCGAGCCGCAGTAGGCCAGCACCTCGGCGACGCTGGTCACCAGCCGGGCCGGCTCCTCGTCCCGCTGGATCAGCCGGTGGCAGCCGGCCGACATCGCCGAGGTGACCGGGCCGGGCACCGCCAGCACCGGGCGGCCGAGGTCCCGGGCGTAGCCGGCGCTGTTCAGCGCGCCCGACCGGTGAGCCGCCTCGACCACCAGCGTGGCCGCGCCGAGTGCGGCGATCAGCCGGTTGCGTGAGAGGAACCGCTGCCGGTGCGGAGCGCTGCCGGGCGGCCGCTCACTCACCAGCAGCCCCTGCTCAGCGGTCCGGTCATAGAGGTGGCGGTGCCCACTGGGATAGGGCCGGTCCAGGCCGCCGGCCGACACCAGCACCGAGCAGCCGCCGGCCGCCAGCGCGCCCCGGTGCGCCGCCGCGTCGATGCCGTAGGCGCCGCCGGAGACCACCACCACGCCGCGCTGGGCCAGGCCATAGCTGAACTCGGACGCGATGTGCTCGCCGTAGGCGGTGGCGGCCCGCGAGCCCACCACCGCGACCGAGCGGAAGCCGACCGCGCTGAGCTCGCCTGCGCCCCGGACCCACAACGCCAGCGGCGGGATCAGCTCGCCCCGCTCAGGTCGGGCCCGCACCCCGGCCTGCCACTGCGCCACCCGCCGCCGTGCGGTGGCCTGCAGGGCCGCGAACGCGAAATGCGGCCAGTCCTCATCGGCCGGGGTCAGCAGCCGGATGCCGTTGCGCTGCGCCGCCGCCAGGTCAGCCTCCGGATCGGCGGCGGTCCGGCGCGCTTCGGTGCAGGAGGCGACCTCGGCGGGCACGTCACCGGCTCGGATCGCGGCTGCGGCCGTCAGGTAACCGTGCCGCTGGACGAACATCCACAGCGGCACCGACGCCGGCTCGGCGACCCGGCTCAGATAGGCGCCGGCCAACTGGAGCTGCTCATGCTTCGCGGCCTTTCGATCCGCAGCGGCCTGGCCCGCAATCACTGTCCCGCCCGGGGTCCCGGCCGCTGCGGAACGGGCGCTCATGCCGACATCACCGCCGCCCGGCCGGTCCGCAGCCAGATCGCCTCGGACACCTCGGCCGAGCCGGGACCGGCCAGGCCTGCCAGGTCCGCGAGCGTCCAGGACAGCTTCAGCACCCGGTCACAGCCCCTGGCGCTCAGCCCGCCGCGCTCGATCTCGGAGTCCAGCTGGGCCAGCGCCTGGCGCGGCGGCCGCCAACCGCGCGAGCGAAGCACCGGCCCGGGAACCTCGGCGTTGGTGCTCCACCCGAACGGCGCCCACCGCTCGCGTGCCGCCGCCCTGGCGCCGGCCACCCGGGCAGCCACCACGGCGCTGGGCTCGCGGGCTTCTCGATCTTGCATCAGCTCGGTGCGCGAGACCGGGTCGATCGGGATCTGCAGGTCGATCCGGTCCAGCAACGGCCCGGACAGCCGACGCCGGTACCGGCGGCGGGCATCGGGGGTGCAGGAGCAGTCGATGTCCTTGCTGGCCCCGCACGGGCAGGGGTTGGTCGCCATCACCAGCTGGAACCGGGCCGGGTAGCTGACCGCGCCGCCGGTCCGGTGCAGCACGATCTCCCCCGATTCCAGCGGCTGGCGCAGCGAGTCCAGCACGGTCGGCTTGAACTCCGCCGCCTCGTCGAGCACCAGCACGCCGCGGTGCGCCAGCGAGGCCGCACCCGGCCGGCCCAGGCCGGTGCCGCCCCCGACCAGGGCCGCCATCGAGGAGGTGTGGTGGGGCGCCTGCAGCGGCGGCCGGCGGAGCAGGCCGGCGCCACCGGGCAGCACGCCGGCCACCGAGTGGATCGCGGTCACCTCCAGCGCCTCGGCCGGCTCGAGCTCGGGCAGGATCGAGGGCAGCCGCTCGGCCAGCATGGTCTTGCCGGCGCCCGGCGCTCCTTCGAGCAGCAGGTGGTGCGCCCCGGCGGCGGCGATCTCCAAAGCGCGGCGGGCCACCGGTTGGCCCACCACGTCGGCCAGGTCGGGCAAGGGCGCGGCCGGCTCAGGCTGGTCGGCCGGGGCGCTGGCCAGCGCCGTCCCGCCCCGCAGCGCCAGCACGATCTCGGCCAACGAGGTCGCCACCAGCACGTCCAGGCCGGTCACCAGCGCGGCCTCGGCACAGTTGCCCGGTGACACCACGACGGTGCGGACCCCGGCCTGGCGTGCTGCCAGCACCGCCGGCAGCGCGCCCCGGACCGGCCGCAGCCGGCCGTCCAGACCCAACTCGGCCAGCCACACCACCCCCGACACCGCCTCGGCGGAAACCTCGCCGGCCGCTGCCAGCACCGACATCGCCAGCGCCACGTCGAAGACCGAGCCGTACTTGCGGACGTCAGCCGGCAGCAGCGCCACCGTGATCCGCTTGTTCGGCCAGCTGAAACCGGAGTTCAGCACCGCCGCCCGGATCCGGTCCCGCGACTCCAGCACCGAGACGTCGGGCAGCCCGGTGAACGTCAGGCCCGGCAGCCCGGCCGACAGGTCTGCCTCTACCTCGATCAGCCGTCCGGACACCCCGGACAGCGCGATCGACAGGGTGCTCGCCAGCGCCATCAGAACGCCGCCCGCAGGTGCCGCACCTGCGCCGGTCCGCGCGCCCGGCGCAGCACCGACACCACGTCGAAGCGGATCGACTCCCAGCTGCCGGGGTGCTCGGCCAGCCACTGGGCGGCCAGCAGCCGCAACCGGCGGGCCTTGGCCTCGTCGACTGCCTCGGCCGGCTCGCCGAAAGCCAGCGAGGACCGGGTCTTGACCTCGCAGATGATCAGCGTGCGGCCGACGGCGGCGATGATGTCGATCTCACCGCGAGCGCAGCGCCAGTTGGTCTCGATCAGCCGATGGCCGGTGTCGGTGAGGCAGCGCGCGGCGATCGCTTCGCCGTAGCGTCCCAGCGCGTCCTTGAAGTGCATGGACCTGACCCTGCCCGGCCCACGGCATCAGCACGGGCTCCGCTGCACGAATGTGGACAGCGACCGATGCTGTGGACAGGCACCGCCAGTGTGACGGTCGCCGCGAGCGGCAACGGCTCCCCGCGGGTGCGGCTGATCAGCTCGCGGTCGCCGCCGGGCGCAGTCGCGCCCAGGGAGTCTGGCACCGGCCCGCCGGCTCGCCGACCATCTTGACCTCGATCAGGTCGACGAAGTCCTCCAGACGCTGCTTGGTCTGCTCGTGCGAGTCCCCGGTCACCACCAGGAAGCCGAGGATGTTGTTGCCGTCCGGCGGGCGCAGGATGGTGGCGCCGGGCTGCTGCAGGATCCGGGCCCGCAGGGTGTGCTCGGACTCGCTCACCTCGGGCGGGACCACCACGTGTTCCAGCTGGCCGGCGTCGCTGATGAGACAGGTGCCCATCATGTGCACCCCGGTCGGCCGGTAGTGATGGACGTCAGGCCGCACGCCCCGGGCCACATCCATGCTGGCCTGGATCGGGCAGAAGTCGGCGGTGACCCGCGCGACCAGGTGCAGCTCACCGCCGCCGGGCCGGGCGGCCAGCTCGACCAGGTGCGGCCGGCCGTCGTGCATCCGGATCTCGGCGTGCATCGTGCTGCGGCGCAGGCCATGGGCCTCGGCCGCCGCGGCGATGACGGAGTGAACCTCGGCAAGCTGGGAGTCGCTGAGCGTGGACGGCGCGACGTGCACGTCGTCGTCGAAGGTCTCCCCCTCCATGGTGACCCGGTCGACCGCCGAGCCGATGAACAGCTCACCGTCCCAGGCCAGTGCCTCGAACAGGTGCTCGTTGCCGTCCAGGAAGGACTCCACCAGCAGGCCCTGCGGACCGATGTCCACGCCTTGGACCTCCAGCCGGAACGCCAGCATTCGCTCGATCCCCTCGCTGGCATCGGCGAATCGCTGCTCGAGCTGGGCGGGGTTGTCGACTCGGAAGACGAAGCTGCTACTCGATCCCAGCGTCGGCTTGAGGATCACCGGGTAGCCGAACTCGGCCGCGGCAGCCAGCGCCGAGGGCAGGTCGGGCACCAATCGGAAGCGCGGGTGCGGCACCCCGCCACGCTCGTGCGCCAGGCGCATCAGGTACTTGTTGCGGCTGTTGACGGCAGCGTCCACGCCGATGCCGGGCAGGCCGAGCGCGTCGGCGACTGCCGCGGCGGCGATCACCGACATCTCGGAGAAAGTGAGCACGCCGTCGAAATGCTCGTGCGCGTGCCAGTCCCGGGCGGTGGCGATCAGCGCGTCGATCGAGGCCGAGCCGGCGACCCGGCAGCGGCCCGGCCAGTAGCCGGGGTCACCGACGCCCAGCACCAGGTGCAGGTCGGCGCCGAGCTCGTCAGCCATCTGGTATCTCGGCAACATGTATTGGGCCCACTGCTGGGCCTCGACGGCGAGCAGCTTCACCGCGCACCCGCTGACCCGGTGACGGCGCTGAACCGCGCCGGACCGCACCCGATATTCATAGGTGGCACCTCTCGTTCAGCCGGACCTGAACTGTGGCGAGAAATCACCTGAGCATGCCGAAAGAACGGTAGCGATAAATGAAGTCCGCCAAGCGGATATCCCCGTGGGCGCCTCGTCAGGCACTTACGATGGAAGCGACAGTACTCCGGCATACGTCGTCGTCAATAGCCTCTTCACCCTCCTTATCACCGATCGTCAATACGTCTGCGCCCCCGAACTCCTGGTAAGGCAGCGCCGGGCAGTTAGCCAGTGACAATCGACCTCAGCCGTGTTTTGCTGTGCGAGGTTCAGCTGCCTGTGCGGCACTATCGGCATCCCTTGAGGATGATCCGGAGCAGTCACGCCAAGGCTGAATCTTTAAGCACTCACGCCTGCTGCCTTGAGGAGATGAGCGGCATGAACGGCTCCCCTGACCCGACCCACCCCCGGCTGCTGGTGGTGGGCACCGGCGGCCGGCCCTACCGGGAGTACCTGCTGGCGTCGATCGCGCCGCGCTACCGGGTGCACCTGCTCATCGGACACGAGGCGGGCTGGGAGAGGCAGTACGTCGAGGGCTGGTCGGTGGTGGACTTCGAGGACACCATCGACGGTGAGCAGATGATTCTGGCCGCGAAGCAGGCCGCCGCGCACGCGCCGTTCGACGGGGTGCTCACCTGGGACGAGGCGCGGGTGCTGCAAGCGGCGAAGGTCGCCCAGTCGCTCCAGTTACCCGGCGGGGATCCGGAGATGGTGCTGCGCTGCCGCGACAAGCACCTGACCCGGACCGCGCTGGCGGAGGCCGGGGTGCCGCAGCCACGCTCGGTGATGGTGTCCTCGGCCGCCGAGGCGCTGTCGGTGGCGGCCGAGATCGGGTATCCGGTGGTGCTCAAGCCGCGCGCGATGGCGGCCAGTCTCGGCGTGGTCCGGGTGGATGACCCCGAGCAGCTGGCGGCCTATTACGCCTTCGCCCGCGACACCACGGTGCCTGGCGCCTGGCGCTATGACCTGGTGCTGGTCGAGGAGTACCTCACCGGACCGGAGATCAGCGTGGACGCGGCCGTGCACGCCGGTCGGGTGCTGCCGCTGTTCGTGGCCCACAAGCAGGTGGCCTACCCGCCGTACTTCGAGGAGGTGGGCCACCTGGTGGCGGCCCGGGAACCGCTGTTGGACGACCCGGAGCTGCTGCGCATCCTGCAGGACACCCACGACGCGCTGGCCTTCTCCGACGGCATGACCCATACCGAGTTCAAGCTGACCCCGGCCGGCCCCAAGGTGATAGAGGTCAATGCCCGCCTGGGCGGTGATCTGATCCCCTATCTGGGCCAGTGCGCCACCGGCATCGAGCCTGGCGCGGTGGCAGCCGCGGTGTCCTGCGGGATCAGCCCGACGATCACCGCGACCCGGAGCCGGACCGCCGCGGTGCGGTTCTTCTACGTCGACGAGCCGGACACCACGGTCTCGGAGATCCGCTTCGCGGACCTGGACTGCCCGGCGCTGGATCTGGCCGCCGCGCTGGCCGAGCCGGGCGAGGTGCTGTCTCCGCCGCCGGCCGGCACCACGTTCGGCCGGGCGGCTTATGCCACCGCGGTGGCCGAGACCGAAACCGAGTGCGTCGCGGCACTTGACGCGGCCGAGCGGGCGCTGATCATTCGCGGGGAGTGAGGTGCTGAGTTAATCAACCGGCGAATCCATTCTTTTCCCGAACGAATGGATCGAAGTGTGAAAGAGCGCTTGGGACCCGGCGTGAGAATTTCTGGCAGCAGGGCCGTTGCCGATGCAATAGCGCACCTTGCAGGCACCTGACCACCCGAGCGAAATGACAGGAAGACGAATATTCGATTCACCGAATAACCCCCTTGACGCGGCCGGCGAGCTCCTTTTCACAGATCCGATGCGGCGTGTCGTTCCGGATCGTGGCCTCGAACGGCAAGATCCTGACCCACAGCGAGCAGTACGTCGACAAGCGGTCGGCGAGTGAGGCGATCGACCTGATCAAAGCCGGAGCCGCCGGCGCGACCACGGAGGACGAGGGCTAGCGGCTGAACGCCACCGCCGTCAGGCGCCGAACGGTCCCTTGCCGCCCAGGTCCAGGTCCGGCTTCTCCAGCTCCTCGACGTTGACGTCCTTGAAGGTCAGCACCCGGACGTTCTTGACGAACCTGGCCGGCCGGTACATGTCCCACACCCAGGCGTCGCGCATCGTCACCTCGAAGTACACCTCGCCGTCGGCGTTGCGCGGCACCAGCTGGACGTCGTTGGTGAGGTAGAACCGGCGCTCGGTCTCGACCACGTAGCTGAACTGGCCGACGATGTCCTTGTACTCGCGATAGAGCTGCAGCTCCATCTCGGTCTCGTACTTCTCAAGGTCTTCGGCACTCATCGGGCGATCCCCAAGGACATCATCTGCTCATCATCACCCATCGCGTGGTTGGTGGTCAGGTTGTCCGGCAAGTCCGGAGTGCTGGCAATCCCGGCGGCGGCTGCCGCCGGGGCTCGCTGCGGCACCTCCAGCAGCTCGGGCAGCTCGTCGAGCTCGGTCATCTCAGCCTGCCTGGCCCGCTCGGTCAGGCCCGCCCAGCCGGCCCACGGCGACCAGCCGGCCCGGCCCGGCAGGTTCCAGGAGCACCGGTGGATCTCTGAGGGCCCGTGCTCGACCAGTGCGGCGAAGTGCTGGGTCGAGGAGTAGGCCTTGTTCTCATCGAAGCCGTACTGCGGGTACTTCTGGGCCAGTGAGATCATGATGCCGTCGCGTTCGGTCTTGGCCAGCACCGAGGCCGCCGCGATCGAGGAGCACTTCAGGTCGCCCTTGATCAGGGTTCGGACCGGGACCCGGCAGCGCCAGCGGTCCGGCTCGTCACCGGCCACGTCGAAGGCCCGATCGAACAGGCCGTCATCGGAGACGCTGAGGTAGTCGTGGTTGCCGTCCAGCAACACCCAGTCCGGTTTGACGCTCAGCTGGGTGACGGCCCGCTCAGCGGCCAGCCGGAGCGCGGCGATGACGCCGATCCGGTCGATCTCAGCGGCCGAGGCGTGCCCGACCGCGCAGTCCAGCGCCCACCGCCGGATGCGGGGCACCAGCCGCTGGCGGGCCTGCGGGGTGAGCAGCTTGGAGTCGGCCACTCCCAGCGGCGCGGGCTTGGTGTCAGCCGACAGCAGCACCACGCCGACCGACACCGGGCCTGCCAGCGCGCCACGGCCGACCTCGTCGATCGCGGCCAGCAGGCCGGCGCCCGATCGCCACACCTCGCGCTCGTAACGAAGGGTCGGCGCTCTGCGGGCTGTCGTTGCCACCTATCTCACCGCCAGTGCTCGTTCAATCAACTCGACCATAGTCACCGGCTCGCGCTCCACGTCAGAGGCGGCCAGCTCGGCCAGCGGCCACCAGCGGTAGCCGAGCACCACCAGACGCTCGATCTCGGTGTGCCCGGCCGGCCGCACCGGCGGATCACCGGACACCTGGACCAGGAAGTAGAAGTTGACCTGGTCGAAGTCCTGCCCGGCGAAGTGAAAGGACACCCGCTCCTGATACATCGGCTCGGCTTCGGCGTCCAGCTCCAGCCGAAGACCGGTCTCCTCGTACACCTCGCGCATCGCGGCCTGGGCCAGGCTCTCACCGGCTTCCACGCCGCCACCCGGGGTGATCCAGTGCGACCGGTCCGAACCGATGTCGCGCCGCTCGTGCATCAGCAGCACCCGCTGCTGCCGATCGAGCACGAAGATCCGGCCGGCCTGGCGGGCGATCGGCTGATCGAGCTCGGCCATCACCGGCGGCGACGCCGGCGCCGCCAGCCGCCGATCCCCGCCGTGACCAGCAGGGCCGCCGCCGCGGGCTCGGCCGGCAAGCCGCCCCAGCTCGGAGCGGCTGACGAGTTGAAGGTCGCGGGGGTGCCGATGGTTCGCCAGCGCGACGGCGGCCAGGCGATCACGACCGCCTTGCCGATCACGTCGTCGACGCCCACCGTGCTGTTCATCGGATCGCAGCCCTTGCCGCCGGTGGTGTTACCGCAGTGGTAGCGCGAGTCCGCTGAGTCGCTGCGGTGATCGCCCATCACCCAGAGCCTGCCCTCGGGCACCGTCACCGGGCCGAAGCTGCGGGTGTCGTCGGCGCTGCGCAGGCCGGGCGCCTTGGGCTTGCTCCAGGAGCTGTTCTCGAAGACATAGGGCTCGACGAGGCTGCGCCACGGGCCCTCGGCACCGCTGTCGGAGATCTCGACGTTGCCGTTGCTGTCACAGCAGCGCACGGTCTGCCCGCCGACGGCGATGACCCGCTTGACCAGGTCCTTCTCACTCGGCGGCACGACCCCGACCAGCTGGCCGAACATCTGCACGCCGCGCAGCACCGGGTTGGTCGACAGCTGCACGCCGGCCAGTTCGTCCCAGTCGTGCGGAGCCCGGAACACCACCACGTCGCCGGGATGCGGATCGCGGACCTGATAGACCGGCTTGAACACCAGGATCCGGTCCCCGGTGCAGCCGGGGCAGCCGTGCAGGGTCTGCTCCATCGACTGGGACGGGATGTAGAACGGCTGCACCACGAAGGTCTTGAGCACGACCGCGATCCCGATCGCGATGACGATCAGCAACGGCAGCTCGAACTTGGCCAGCCGGTGGCGTCGGCGCTCAGCCTTCTTGTTCGCGGCCGCCTTCGTGCCGGGAGCCGTCGACTTGTCGCCGGTCACCGCCGGACCACCGTCCTTGGCAGGAGCAGCGTCCTTACCGGGAGCCGCGTCCTTGGCAAGCACGCCGTCCTTGCCGGGAGCCGCGTCCTTGCCGGGAGCCGCGTCCTTGGCAAGCACGCCGTCCTTGGCGGGAGCGCCGTCCTTGGGCACGGCAGACATCGAGGGATCGGAGCGCTCGTTGGCGTCGTAGCCCATATCCGAGTTCGACACCTCGCGAGTCAGGAGAAGTATCCGGACTAGCGGGTGATCGCGTCCCGCTTCTCCTTGATCTTGGCGGCCTTGCCGCGCAGGTCACGCAGGTAGTACAGCTTGGCGCGCCGGACGTCGCCGCGGGTGACCACCTCGATCTTCTCGATGACCGGGGTGTGCACCGGGAAGGTGCGCTCCACGCCGACGCCGAAGCTGATCTTGCGGACCGTGAAGGTCTCTTGCAGGCCACCGCCCTGGCGACGGATGGTGACGCCCTGGAAGATCTGCACCCGGGAGCGCGAGCCCTCGATGACCCGCACGTGCACCTTCAGGGTGTCGCCGGCCCGGAAATCCGGGATGTCGCTGCGCAGCGATTCGGCATCCAGCGTCTGCAAGGTGTTCATGGTGACTCTGCTTCCTTCGGTGGCGACCCGGACGCGCGGGGGCGCGTACGAGTCTCGGTCGAGACTGTGAACGGGTATGTCTGGGCTTGTAGGTGCGCCGCAGCCGACCGCGGAGCAGCCGCCGGGCAACCCCTCAAGGGTGCCATAACGACCCGTGATTGAGAAACCGGGCTCGCGGCTCAGTCCCCGAGCAGATCCGGCCGCCGGCTCCGGGTCCGCTCCACCGAACGCTCCCGACGCCACCGCTCGATCATGGCGTGATGGCCCGAGAGCAGCACTTCAGGCACCGGCAGGCCGCGCCAGAGTGCCGGCTTGGTGTAGGCCGGGGCCTCCAGCAGGCCGCCGACGGCCGGGCTGAACGAGTCCTGGTGCGCTGAGAGCGCGTTGCCGAGCACCCCCGGAATCAGCCTGGCGATGGCCTCCATGATCACCAGCACGGCCACCTCGCCGCCGCACAGCACATAGTCACCGAGGCTGATCTCGTCCACGGCCATCCGCTGGCCGGCGTACTCCAGCACCCGGGCGTCGATGCCCTCGTAACGCCCGCAGGCGAACAGCAGCCACGGCTGGCCGGCCAACTCCTGGGCCACTGCCTGGCTGAACGGACGGCCGGCCGGGCCGGGAACCACCAGCCGCGGCTGGTCGGCGGCGTCCGGCGGCGCGATCTCGTCCAGCGCGCGGCCCCACGGCTCGGCCAGCATCACCATGCCCGGGCCGCCCCCGTACGGGGTGTCATCGACGCTGCGGTGCGGATCGTCGGTCCAGTTCCGCAGGTCGTGCACGTCCACCCGGACCTGGCCCCGCTCGATGGCCTTGCCGAGCAGCGACTCGCGCAGCGGGGCAAGGTACTCCGGAAAGATCGTCACCACGTCGACCGACAGGTCCGGCAGGACCGGTAGATCCGGCGCGGCCTCGCCGGCGGTGGGCTCGTCGCTCACAGTTCCAGCAGCCCGTCCGGCGGGTCGACCTCGGCGATGCCGGCGGCGAGGTCCACCGTCGGCACGAACTCGGTCCGGAACGGCACCAGCACCTCACGGCCGGCGACGTCGATGGCCAGCAGGCTGCCGGCCGGCGAGTGCAGCACGTCGGTGACCGGGCCCAGCGCCTGGCCGTCCACCGTGCGCACGTTCAGGCCGATCAGGTCGGTGTCGTAGAACTCGTCCGGATCCTCGATGGGCGGCCGGGCCGAGGCCGGCACCAGCAGCACGGTGCCGCGCAGCGCCTCGATCGCGTTGCGGTCATCGACACCGGCGAAGTGCACGACCAGCTTGCCGGAGTGCTGCCGCGCGGATTCCACCGTCAACGGCCCGCGGTCGGCGGGTTCGGTGCTGAGCCGGGCTCCGGGGCTGAACCGCTCGTCCGGCGCGTCGGTCCACGGCTCGACGAAGGCGTCGCCGCGGATGCCGTGCGCCTTGCCGACCCGGCCGACGGCGACGACCTGGGAATCCGGGCCGCCGTCGCCGCCGGTCGATCCGTTCACCGTGGACTCTGGCTCGGTGGTCAGCGGCCCTCGTCCGTGTCGACCACGTCGACCCGGATGCCCTTGCCGCCCACGCCGTTGACTACCTGGCGCAATGCCTTGGCGGTGCGGCCGTTGCGGCCGATCACCCGTCCGAGGTCATCGGGATGCACCCGGACCTCGAGCCGGCGGCCGCGCCGGTTGTCGACCAGGTCGACGACGACGTCGTCAGGATGGTCGACGATGCCGCGAACCAGGTGCTCAAGGGCTTCTTCGAGCACTTAGCTACCCGCCTCGGCGGGAGCGTCGGAGCCGGGGTCGGCGGCCGGCGTGCCCTCGGCGGCGGCGTCGGTCGCGGCCGGCACAGCCTCAGCAGCGGGTGCGGCTTCGGCGGCAGGCGCGGCTTCGGCGGCAGGCGCGGCTTCGGCGGCGGGCGCGGCTTCGGCGGCGGGCGCGGCTTCAGCGGCGGGTGCGGCTTCAGCCTGTTCCCGCCGGGGAGCTGCCTTCTTGCGCGGGGTGGTGGCCTCGACGGCCGGCTCGCCCTCGGAGTCCTTCAGCGCCGCGTCGAACAGGGCCCGCTTGTCAGGCTTGGCCGGAGCCATCAGCATCGGCTCGGGAGCCGGCAGGCCCTTGAACTTCTGCCAGTCGCCGGTCACCTTCAGGATCGCGGTCACCGCTTCGGTGGGCTGGGCGCCGACGCCGAGCCAGTACGCGGCGCGGTCGGCGTCGATGCGGATGATCGACGGGTCGTTCTTGGGGTGGTACTCGCCGATCGTCTCGATGGACCGGCCGTCGCGCTTGGTGCGGGCGTCGGCGACGACGACGCGGTAGTGCGGCTCGCGCATCTTGCCGACGCGAGTGAGCTTGATCTTGGTTGCCACGGGTGTCGTTCACTCCAGTAGGTGCAGGGACGGGCCAGAGCGCCGGTGGGTGGGGAACACCGCGGCGGGTAGTCCTGATGGACTGGCCGGCGATCGGCTAGAGGGTCCGAAAGCTGGCCGGTACTCAGCCAGTCATTCTGCCAGACGTTTGCCAGGCCGCCGACGCCACCTAGGCCCCGGGCACCACGAAGTAGCCGTAGGCGTCGGACAGGACGTTGGACCCGCCGAACCGGTTCACCGTGCTGAAGCCCGGCGGCGTCGTCGCGGTGCGCGCCGACAACGTGGCGATGGCGGCGTTGGGCACCACCCGGCCGGTGGTGAAGTCCAAGTTCGAGGCGTGCGGCGCGCTCGCGCCCCGGGGGTAGATGGACAGGTAGCCGTTGCCCGTCGCGATCGCGGTCAGCCCGATCCACAGCCCGGTGACGGTGTAGGGCACGCCGTAGAGCCCGCCGGCGTCAAGCGTGAAGGTCGCGTTGGCCGTCATGAGCCCGTGGCGGCCGCCGTTGCCCGTCCGGGTGTCGGCGATCCTCGTCGGGTTCGGCAGGATCACGAACCGGCCGCTGGCGTTCGGGCTGAAGTAGCCGACGATGTCGATCATCGCGTCGGTGCTGGCGTAGCGGTTCTGCACGGTGAACTTGCGGTTCACCAGGGGCACCGCGACCAGGTTGGACCGGGAGTACTGGCGGTAATCGACCGAGGCGACCGCCGGTGAGGCGCTCGGGTAGGCGGTCAGGTAGCCGCCGGCGGTCTGGTTCAGGGCGGTCATGTTGACCACCGCCACCGTCGCGTCGGCGGGCACCCCGCCGGGGCCGGCGTCCACGGTCACCGACTGGTTGGGCGCCAGCTTCGCCGCTGTCGGGGTGCCGATCGGGGTCCGGGTGTCCAGCAGCCGCTTGGACGGCAGCGCGACGTAGCCGAGGCCGCCGGTGGCCGTGGGCGCCCCGAAGTAGCCCAGCACGGTGACCAGGGCGTGGGTCGAGGCGGCGGCGTTGCGCAACAGGAACCCGTGGCTGGAGTTGAGCTTGACGACCGCGGTCACAGTCGCGTTGGCGTCCTTGCTGTTGAGGTTGAGGGTGGAGTTGCCACCGAAGACCTTGCTGTAGACCGACAGGTAGGTGCCGCCCTGGGCGCCGGTGCCGGACAGGCTGAGGACCACCGCGGTGGCGGCCGCCGGCACCGGGTTGACGCCGGTGCTGGGAACGGGCACGGCCAGAGCGGTTCCGGCGGTCATCAGGCCGGCGCGGACGCCGAGGCCGGTGCGGGTGTCGACGATCCGGTTCGGCGCGGCGAACGGGAAGTACTGCGATCCGGGCACCGACCGGATTCCGCTGAGCGCCGGGTCGCCGAGTTTGAGCAGCCCGTGACCGGCGGTGTTGGTGGGCGGGTTGCCCTGCGGGTTGGCGCGCCGCTGCAGGAAGGCCTCGAGATCCGAGGCGTCCATCGCCGGGTTGGCGGCGGCGACCAGGGCGGCCGCTCCGGCCACGTGCGGCGCCGCGGCCGAGGTGCCGTAGAAACCGGTGGTGCCGGGGATCACGTTGCCCTCGTCGTCGAACTGCGAGGCCTGCACCTCGGCGATGTTGCTGGAGACGCCGTCATAGCCGATCAGGTCGGGCTTGACCCTGCCGTCGATGGTCGGCCCGCGGGAGGAGAAGGCCTCGAGGGAGTTGTCGCCCCGGAAGGCCGCGCCCACCGCCAGTGCCCACGGTGAGCTGGCCGGCTCCAGCACGCTGCCGGTGGCGGCCCGGACCGGGTCGAGGCCGCTCAGGTGGGACGGGTAGACCTCGCCGCCGTAGTACAGGTGATAGCGCACCGCCGGGGCGGCCTGACCGATCAGGATCACCATGTCGTAGTACCGGATGCCGTTCGGACCGCCGGTGTAGTCGGGGTCGGCCGGGGTGTTGCTGATCTGCATCTCCAGCACCGGCGGCTCGCCGGGGACGTGGTCCAGGTACTCGGTCTCGCCGAGCTGCTGGTTGTTGTCGTTGTACTTGCTGATCGCCAGCGTCACCGGCAGCGAGGAGGCCGGCCACTGGTCCCAGCTCAGCACCACGTTGCCGGTGGTATCCGGATCCAGGGCGACCTCGTCGGCCTGGCTGGCCGAGTTCTGCAGGTCGACCAGCTCGTCGAAGTTGGTGTCGACGAAGGCGCCCGACCAGTGGTCCTGGGCGCCGTTGCCGCTGGACTGGATCCACAGCACCCCGGCCTCGCGCGCGGTCTTGACCGCCCGCTCGGAGGAGGTCAGGGGCCCGTAGCCGTCGCCGCGGGTCTCGGCGGTGAAGACCAGCGAGCTGTTCACGATCTTGATGTCGCCGGCGGCCACGATCTGGCTCGCCGCGGCGGAGAAGCCGACGTTGTCGTCGATGCAGTACAGGTAAAGGGTGGCCCGCGGCGCCATCTGGTGCACGATCTCGCTCACCGCGGTGCCGTGGGCGGTGGCGTCGTCGTCCAGGCACTGGTTCTGGTCGCCCTCGTAGACGACGGTCACCGGGTTGCCGTCCGGGTCGTCGAAGTCACCGGCGTCGATGGCGGCCTGCAGGCCCTTGAAGCCGACGTCGACGACGCCGACCTTGACGCCGGCCCCGCCGTTGCCGACGTTGCCGTTGTCGGCCCAGCTCTGGGCGCCGGAGGCCACCACGCCCTCGCTGGTGCTCTGCGCCGCCGCCCGGACGGCCGGGGCCACCCGGTCGACGCCGGGCTGGCCGGCCAGGCTGCGCAGCTTGGCCGGGGCCACGGCCACGGTGCTCGCGCCGCCGAAGCTGGCCAGCACCTGGGCGCCTACCGCCTTGGCCGCTGCCGCCGCGGCCGGGCCGGTCACGGTGACCTGCACCCTGCCGTCGCGTTCCAGCCGGACGCCGGAGCCGATGTCGGACGGGGTGGGGACGCCCGCGAGGCGGTTGAGCTGGGGCGCCAGGTGGGCTATCACCGGCTGGGGGCGGGCTTGGCGCTTGCGCACCCGGTCGACCTGCGGCGAGCCCGCCGCCCACCGGCCGGCCGGGATGCTGGCCGGTGAGTGCGCGAGCCGGGCCTGAACGGGCGGCTTGGCCGGGTTGGTCTTGACGGGGCTGGTCTTGGCAGGTCTGGGCGTCGCGCCGGGGACGCCGGGTTGCGCGGTCGCCACGGTGCTCAGCGAGCCGACGCTCAGTGAGACGACAGTGGTGATGACCGCTGTGAGAACCAGGCGCGAGCGCTTCATGTAATGCCCTTTGTAAGTTGTATGTGAAATAACGAACCGCGCGCAGCGTATCCGGGTGACTACCGGCTGTCGACGCGAACGCGCAGCCGTCCCTAGGGTGTTATCGGCCCGTGTCCCACCGTCCTGAGCGGATGCGCCGATTGCCTGGCGCGCACGCCGCTCCCAGGACCGAAACTGCCTACCCTCGAGATGAGGCGGAAATCGGCGCGAGCATGGAGGGAGCAGGCAAGGGATGAACAATCGCCTTTCTTTTCCGCAGGGCTTCGTCTGGGGCTCGGCCACCGCGGCGTACCAGATCGAGGGAGCGGCCCACGCCGACGGCCGGTTGCCCAGCATCTGGGACGTGTTCTGCCAGGTGCCGGGCAAGGTCCGCAACGCCGAGACCGGCGAGGTGGCGTGCGACCACTACCACCGGATGGCTGAAGACCTCGACCTGATGGCCGCGCTGGGCCTGCCCTCCTACCGGTTCTCGGTGTCTTGGCCCCGGGTGATCCCGGGCGGCTCGGGACCGGTGAACACCGCCGGCCTGGACTTCTACCAGCGGCTGGTGGACGGCCTGCTCGAACGCGACATCACACCGTTGCTGACGCTGTACCACTGGGACCTGCCGCAGGCGCTGCAGTTCGAGGGCGGCGGCTGGGCCAACCGCGACACGGTGGGAAGGTTCGCCGACTACGCCGAGGTGATCGGCCGGGCGCTCGGCGACCGGGTGCCGACCATCACGACCCTGAACGAGCCGTGGTGCACGGCGTTCCTCGGCCATTCCTCGGGGGTGCACGCGCCCGGGATCACCGACAACGCCACGGCCCTGAAGGTGGCCCATCATCTGAACCTGGCGCACGGTCGGGCGGTGTCGGTCCTGCGCGGGCTGACTCCGGCCAGCACCCAGGTGTCGGTGACCCTCAACCTGGCGCAGGTCCGGCCGGCCTCGGACAGCCCCGAGGACCTGGCCGCGGCCGAGCACGTCGACGCGGTTGCCAACCGGGTGTTCCTGGAGCCGATGCTGCGCGGCAGCTATCCGCCGGCGCTGCTGCGCGAGACCAGCCACCTGTCGGACTGGTCGTTCGTGGCCGACGGCGACCTGGCCGAGATCAGCGCCCCGATCGACGTTCTGGGCGTCAACTTCTACGCTCCCAGCAGGGTGGCCGCGGCCTCGGCCGAGATCAGCGCCAAGGTGACCGGCCGCTGGGTGAACGACCCGAACCAGGCCGAGGCCGGCCCGTCGCCGTGGCCGGGCACCGACCGGGCGTACTCGGTCCCCCAGCCCGGGCCCTACACCGCGATGGGCTGGCCGATCGTGCCTGAGGCCTTCACCGACCTGCTGCTGGCGGTGCACCGCGACTACCCCGAGATCCCGATGGTGGTCACCGAGAACGGCGCGGCCTTCGACGACGTCCTGAGCGCTGACGGGCAGGTGCACGACAGCGACCGGATCGACTACGTCCGCCGGCATCTGCGCGCCGTGCACGCGGCCATCGAGGGCGGGGCCGACATCCGGGGGTACTACCTGTGGTCGTTTATGGACAACTTCGAGTGGGCGTGGGGTTACGCCAAGCGCTTCGGCATGGTGCATGTGGACTACGACAGCCTGGTGCGCACGCCCAAGGACTCGGCCTGGTGGTTCCGTGACGTGATCAAGAACAACGCGGTGGAGTAAGCCTGTTGGCGTGTCCCATCCGCCTGCCTTGACAGTGTCTGCAACGGCGACCAGGATTCGCAAATCTTGTTTCCACAAGCGAAGGAGTACCGGTATGAGGACTCTTGTCCGGATCAGCAACGCGCTGACCAACAAGGCGCTCGGCAATGTCGACGCGGGCGCGTGTATCGCTGAGCGCGGCTGCTGCTGCAATGCCGCTCGCACGTACGGTCTGAACTGCTACGCCAACTGCGTGCGGATGTCGTGCTCCACCCGGACCAGCGCGTACGGCCAGCCCTGCTCAGGCGGGTGAGCTGAGCCCGCCGATCAGCTTGTCCCCGCATGGTGTGACGCCGCGGGTGATAGCGGATAGGGCGCGCCCGACCGCGATGCCGTGTCCCCTCAGCCAGCCTTGACACTGTCTGCAAGGAAGGCCAGGATCGTGGATCTTGCTCTCCCAACCGAAGGAGTACTGGTATGAGGACTCTTGTCCGGATCAGCAACGCGCTGGCCAACAAAGCGCTCGGCAATGTCGACGCCGGCGCGTGCATCGCCGAGAAGGGCTGTTGCTGCAACGCCGCTCGCACGTACGGTCTGAACTGCTACGCCAACTGCGTGAGGCGGTCGTGCAGCCCCACGCGCAGCGACTACGGCACGTCCTGCTCAGGGATCTGAGCTGATCCTGCCGATCAGCTATCACCGAAGTATGCCGAGACGGCGACGCCGGTGATAGTTGATTGGGCGGCCACCGCGATGCTCGTGGTTTTCGTGGTCGCCTTCGTCGCCAAGGCGCGGTCGGCCCAGGCCTTCGATGACTTCGCCCCGTCGCTGAGCCAGTTCGGCATCGGCTCGATCACCGCACAGCGGTTCACGGCCGCGGCGGTGCTGGGACTGGAGGCGGTCGCCAGCGTCGGCCTGCTGTTGGCGCACCATCCGCTGGTCCGCTTCGCCCTGCCCATCGCGCTGCTCGCCGTTTTCAGCGCCGGTGTCGCCCTCGGCGCGCGCGCTGGTCGGCTGAGCGCGTGCCACTGCTTCGGCACCTCCACGACGCTGCCGACCAGGCCGCACCTGGCACTGAACGGTTCGCTGGCCGCGCTGGGCTGTGCGGCCGTGCTCGCCGGCGGAGCGGCCGGCTCCACCGGTGAGTCGGTGCTCGGCATCGGCCTGGGCATCATCACCGGCGTCCTGTTCGTCGGCTCCGCGGACCTGTACACCGCGCTCTCGACCGCCGGCACAGCGCCCGGTCGCGGCGCCGTTTCCGAGAAGGTTGGTTGAGATGGCCGTTCTGACCGCTGTCTGCATCCTGCTCTCAGTGCTGGTCGCCATCGACCTGCTGCTGACCGTGGGCATCCTGCGTCGGCTGCGCGACGGCGCCGACGGGGCGCCGGCCCGGCCGGTGGCCACGCCGGCTCGCGGCCATCGAATCGAGCTGGGCCTCGACCGGCAGCCCTGGCCCACCGAGGCGGAACGGCTGCTCAACGGCACCGCGCTGGTGGCCATGGTGGTGCTGGGCTGCTCCACCTGCGAGCGACTGCACCGGGCGATCGACGAGCTCGACTACGGCGTGCCGATCCCATTCCTGGTGCTCGGCGAATTCGACCCCGACGACCCGGAGGGCACCACCGCCTACCTGGCCACCTGGCAGGGCGCGACGCCAGTGGTGGCGCCGCACGCCTTCGACGAGCTGGACTCGTTCGGCCGGCCGGACGTCTACCCGGTCATCATGGTCGTCGAGAACGGCCGGGTGACGGCCAGCGGACACCGGTTGCATGACGTCACGGCCGCCATGTATGAGGCTGCGGACCGCCTCGATGCCGCTTCGCGCACGCGCTGACCGGAGCTCCGGACGCGCGTTCCTGGCTGCCTGCCGGTTGGCGTTCCGCATCTCACCGGTGAGCTTCGTGCTCATCATCCTGGCCGGCACGCTGGCCGGCTCGGTGCTGGCGCCGGCCGCCGTGCTGACCAAGAACCTCGTCAACGCCCTCGGCGACGAGCAGGCCCGGCAGCAGGTGGGAACCCTGGTGCTCTGGGCCGCCCTGATCGCGATACTGACCGGGCTGGCGACGGCCGCCAACTCGCTCGCCGGCATCCCGGCCTACCGGCTCGCCGGCCGGATCCGGGTCGTCACCGAGACCGAACTCGCTCGCGCCTGCGCCAGCTTTCCCGGCACCGAGGTGTTGGACGACGCGACCTTGCAGGACCGGTTGGGCCTGGCTCGCGAGGGAGCCCATGACGGCCCGTCGATGGTGGCCAGCACCATTGTGGAGGTCTTCAGCTCCGTCTCGCGCCTCGGCGTGTTCATCGGCGTGCTCTGGGTCACCTCGCCGGAGATGCTCGCCGTTCTGCTGGCGACCGTCATTCCGCTGGTGTTGCTGCGCCGTGCGACGACCGCGCGATCCATCCGGTACACCGAGCTGGCCAGCGTCGACTACCGGTGGCGCGACTACTTCACCGAACTCTTCAGCACTCCGGCCGCCGCGCGGGACCTACGCCTCTACGGCGCCCAGGACGACCTGTTGGGCCGGCTCCGGCATCACCTGCAGATCGCCGTCAAGCTGGACGTGCGCCGATCCATCCTGCAGTCGCTGAGCCAGCTGCTGTTCGCCTCGCTCAACGCGGTGATCGCCGGAGCCGGTTCGGCCTGGGTGGTCTGGCAGATCGCAGAGGGCCGGCTGAGCGTGGGTGACTTCCTGCTGTTCACCGCCGCGGTGCTCGCCGTGCAGAGCGCGATCACCGGCATCCTCTACGCGCTGGTCGAGGTCGACATCTACGGCGCGGTCTTCGCCCGCTACCTCGACCTGATCGCGCTGTCCGAGGCTGCCCAGGCCGCCGGGGGCACCGAGCCGGCCCCACCGCTGCGCGACTCGATCGAATTCCACGACGTCTGGTTCCGCTACCCCCGCTCCACCGAGTGGGCCCTGCGCGGGCTGAACCTGAAGCTGCCGGCGGGCGCGTTCACCGCCCTGGTCGGACTCAACGGTGCCGGCAAGTCCAGCATCGTCAACCTTTTGCTGCGCTTCTACGAGCCGCAACGCGGCCAGATCCGCTGGGACGGCGTCGACATCAGGACCTTCGAGCCGGCCTCGTTGCGAGCACGCATAGCCGGCGTGCTGCAGGACCACACCAGCTTCGAGCTGACCGCACTGGACAACGTGCTGATCGGCGACACCGGCGCGACACCGGCGCAGGCTCGCGAGGCGGCGGCCGCGGCCGGCGTGCTGGAGGCGATCGAGCGGTTGCCGCAGGGCATGCAGACGATGCTCAGCCCGCGCCGGGCGAACGAGGACGGCGCGGGCGGCTCCTCGCTGTCGGGCGGTCAGTGGCAACGGATCGCGCTGGCCCGGGCGCTGCTGCGGGCCGACCGCGACGTCCTGATCTTCGACGAGGCGAACTCCCGGCTCGACGTCACGGCCGATGCCGCGCTCAACCGGCTGCTGCACTCGCTGACCGGCGCCACCCGGCTGGTCGTCAGCCACCGGATGCATGGCGTGCGCGACGCCGACCTGATCTACCTGATCGCCGACGGCGTGGTCGCCGAGCACGGTGACCACCAGCAGCTGATGGCCAACGGCGCCCGCTACGCCCAGCTGGCCACCGGCGACCAGATCTCGCAGGCGCTGCCGTGAACCGCCCGCTCGGCGCCCTTGGCTTCGCCGGTGGGCTGTCCGTCGCAGGTCTGCTGCTGGCACGCCGGTGGTTCACGGTGGCGACCGTCCGGGGGCACAGCATGAACCCGACCCTGCTCGACGGCCAGCGGGTGATCGCGGTACGGCGAGCGCGCTACCGGACCGGCGAGGTGATCGTCTTCTGGACTCCCAGCGGTTCCGGCGTCCCTGGCGATCCCGACCACCGGGTCAAGCGGGTGGTGGCCGTCGGGGGCGAGCCCCGCCCGGAGATGTTCGCCGGCTCGGCCCTGCCTGCGGTGATACCGGCCGATCAGCTGGCGGTGGCCGGCGACAACACCGCTCGCAGCGAGGATTCCCGGCACCTCGGTTACGTGCCGTTGACCGCTGTACTCGGCCGGGTCCGCGTCCGGTAGCTCAGGCGGTTCGGTAGCTCAGCCGGTCCGGTAGCTGAGCCGGTCCGGTAGGGGTTAGTGACCACGCCCCGGCCGTCGGCGTAGCGGTAGACCTGATGGCCTGAGACGAACACCCGCTCGGCCCGCTGCAGGACGTCCAGCGGGTCACCGGACCAGATCACCACGTCGCCGTCCTTGCCCTTGGCAAGCGAGCCCACCCGGTCGGCGAAGCCGAGAATGCTGGCCGGGTTGATGGTGATCGAGCGCAGCGCGTCCTCGCGCGACATGCCCTCCCGCACGGCGAAGCTCGCCTGGTGCACCAGAAAGTCGATCGCCACCACCGGGTGGTCAGTGGTCAGCGCCACGGTGACCCCGGCGTTGGCCAGCTTGCCGGCGGTGGCCAGGCTGCGGTTGCGCACCTCGACCTTGGTCCGGGTGTGGAACAGCGGGCCGACGATGCAGGCGATGCCCCGCTCGGCGATCACGTCGGCCAGCAGGTAGGCCTCGGTGGCGTGGTTGATGACCAGCCGGTAGCCGAACTCGTCGGCCAGCCGGATGGCGGTGGAGATGTCGTCGGCGCGGTGGGTGTGCTGGCACCACGGCAGCTCGCGCTCCAGCACGCTGACCAGCACCTCGGCGGACAGGTCGCGCTCGAAGGGCTCCTTCTTCTTCAGCGCGGCGTCCCGCCTGGCCCGGTAGTCCTGGGCCTTGACGAAGGCGTCCCGGATCACCGCGGCCACCCCGAGCCTGGTCGAGGGCAGCTTCTGCCGGTCGCCGTAGACCCGCTTGGGGTTCTCGCCGAGCGCGCTCTTGACGCTCACCGGTGACTTGATCACCATCTCGTCGACGATCCGGCCCCAGGTCTTGATCGCCACCGTCTGCCCGCCGATCGGGTTCCCGCTGCCCGGCTTGACCACGCACGAGGTGATCCCGCCGGCCAGCGCGTCGGAGAACCCCTCGTCGGACGGGTTGATCGCGTCCAGCGCGCGCAGCCGGGCGCCGTTCGGGTCGGTCATCTCGTTGACGTCGTTGCCGGCCCAACCCTCGCCCTCCTCCCAGACCCCGAGGTGGGCGTGCGCGTCGATGAAGCCCGGCAGCACCCACTTGCCGCTGGCGTCCACCACCTCGACGTCGCGGGGCAGCCGCACCTTGGCGCCGACCGCGGTGATGACGCCGTCGCGGATCAGCACCGTGCCGTCAGGCACCGGCGGGCCCTCGATCGGGACGACGTGACCGCCGACGATGGCGACGCTGCCGGTCTGCTGGCTCATGGACGATGACCCTATCGGCTGAGGTCCCAACGGTGCCGCTGGATCCGCACCGGGATCGGCTTGCCGGCTTCCTGGGCGCGCAGCAGCCAGTGCCGGGTCAGCAGCCACCAGCGCACCGTCTGCGCCAGGCCGAGGGCCTGCACCGTGACCGCCACCGCGAAGGCCAGCCGGTAGCTGCCCAGGCTGGCCGAGCCCTGCAGGTCCAGCGTCCAGCCCAGGCTCAGGCAGGCCACGATCGCCGCCACGAACCCGGCGACGTTGACCACCCCGGTCGCGGTGCCGACGATGGCCGGGCCGTTGTAGTCACGCGCCAGCGCGAAGCCGATCGAGGAGATCGGGCCGCCGGTGGTCATCACCAGCACCAGCGTCACCAGCAGCCAGTACGGCATCGGATCGGAGAAGGCGAGCAGCACCGCGTACCAGCCCAGCACGGTGGCCAGGTTGACCCCGATCGCCAGCGGCACCCTGGTCGCCGGGTACCGGCCGGTCAGGTAGCCGATCGGCGGCCCGACGGCGATGGCCACCAGCACGCTGAGCAGCAGCACGGTGCTGGCGGCGTTGCGGCTCAACCCCTGGCCCTCGACCATGAACGGCAGGCCCCACAGCACCGCGAAGGCCAGCGAGGTCGACATCGACGCGAAGTGCAGCCAGAAGCCGACCCGGGTGCCGGCCAGCGACCAGGCGGCGTTGACCCGGCGCCCGACGCCGCGCAGCGAGTCCAGCAGCACCGCGGCCTCGCGCGGCCGGCGCTGCAACCGGGGCGCGCGGGGCAGCATCAGGTAGACCGCGGCCCCGCTGGCCAGTGACAGCAGGCCGGCGCCCAGAAAGGTCGGCGTCCAGCCGGCCCCGTGCAGCAGCGCGGTCAGCGGCAGGGTCGCCACCACGTTGCCGAGCTGGCCCAGGGTGCCGGTGATGGAGACCACCACCGGGTACCGGCGCGGCGCGAACTGCCCGGCGGCGAAGCGCAGCACGCTCACGAACGTCAGGGCGTCGCCCAGGCCGAGCACCGCCCGGGCCAGCAGCGCCATCGGATAGCTCTCGGCCACCGCGAACAGCAGTTGGGCCAGGCCCATCGTGCAGGCGGCGACCACCAGCAACCGGCGGGGGCCGTAGCGGTCGACCAGGATCCCGGTCGGGATCTGCATCCCCGCGTAGATCCCCAACTGCAGCAGGACGAAGACGCTCAGCTGGCTGGCGCTGATGCTGAACCGGTCCGCCGCCTGCAGGCCGGCCACCCCCAGCGAGGTGCGGTGAAACACCGCCACCAGGTAGACCGCCACCGCGATCGCCCACCGCCGCACCGCGATGGCGCGGCTGCGCCGCACGGTTGGCGCGCCGGCGCCTTTCACCCGGCTGCCCTTCGACCGACTGCCCGTCAACCGACCGCCCTTTCAACCAGGCGCCGTCAGCAGATGACCCGGCCGTCGAGCACGATCCGGCGCGGCTCGTACAAGGTGGCCAGGTCCAGCCGGGGATCGCGGTCGAAGACCACCAGGTCGGCCGGCGCATCCTCGGTCAGACCGGCGAATCCCAGCCATTGCCGGCCCCGCCAGGACGCCTGTGCGATGACCTCAGCCTGCGGGATGCCGGCCTGCACCAGGGCGGTGATCTCCTCGCGGATCAGCCCGTGCGGCAGCGAGCCGCCGGCGTCGGTCCCGGTGTAGATCGGCACGCCCGCTTCGAAGGCGTCACGGATCCGCTGCCGGGAATCGCGGTGCAGCGCCCGCATGTGGGCGGCGTAGTCCGGGAACTTCTCCTGCGCCGCCTGGGCGATCTCGGGAAAGGTGTCGATGTTGATCAGCGTCGGCACCACCGCGATCTGACGCCGGGCGATCTCGTCCAGCAGGTCGGCGGTGATCCCGGTGCCGTGCTCGATCGAGTCGATGCCGGCGTTGATCAGCCCCGGCAGGGCCTGCTCGCTGAAGGTGTGCGCGGCCACCCGCACCCCCAGCTCGTGCGCGCGCCCGATCGCCGCCGCCAGCACGTCGTCCGGCCAGGTGGGCGCCAGGTCGCCGACCGAGCGGTCGATCCAGTCGGCGGCCAGTTTGATCCAGCCGTCACCCCGAGCCGCCTGGCGCTCCACCTCGGCCACCAGGTCCTGCGGTTCCACCTCGACGCCGAGGTCGCGGATGTAGCGGCGCGGACGGGCGATGTGACGCCCGGCGCGCACCAGCCGCGGCAGGTCGGGACGGCGCTGGACGCCGGTGTTGTCCACCGGCGAGCCGGCGTCGCGCAGCAGCAGCGCGCCGGCGTCGCGATCCAGCAGCGCCTGCTCGACTTGGGCCTCCGGATCGGCCCAGCCGTCGGTGGTGACGCCGATATGGCAGTGCGCGTCGACGAAGCCGGGCACGATCCAGCCGCCGGTGGCGATGGTCTCGGCGTCCGCCACCGGCTCGAAGCTCAACCTGCCGTCGACGATCCAGGCATCGCGCTGCTCCTCCTCCGGCAGGAAGATCCCGCGCAGGTGCAGCGCGCTCACCGGCGCCGCCGCCGCTTGGCGGTGCCGAACAACGACCGGGTGATCTCGCGGCCCAGCACGGTGGCCGCCGAGCGCGCGAAGGACTTGAACGCGGTCGAGCCGAGGACGTCGGCCACGGCGCCGCCGGAGGGCTGCTGGGAATCGGCCGGTTCGGCGCGGTCGGCCGGCTCACCGCGGTCAGCCGGCTCACCGCGGTCAGCCGGTTCGGCTCCAGGCGGCTGCTCGTCTACCCGCAGCCGGGCGGCCAATTTCTCATACGCCGACTCGCGGTCGATGGGGGTGCCGTAGGAGGCCAGCAGCGGTGAGCCGGCGACCGCCTGGGCCAGAGCGGCCGGATCCAGGGGCGCCATCAGCGAACGCGGGGCCCGCAGCCGGGTCCAGGCCACCGGCGTCGGAGCGCCCCGTTCGGACAGCACCGTGACCACCGCCTCACCGATCCCGAGCTGGGTGAGCAGCTCGGCCAGGTCGTAGTGCGCCGTCTTGGGATAGGTGCGCACCGCCTTGGCCAGGTTGCTGGCGTCGTCGGGGGTGAAGGCGCGCAGCGCATGCTGCACCCGGTTGCCCAACTGGCCGAGCACGCTGTCGGGCACATCGGCCGGCACCTGGGTGACGAAGAAGATCCCGATGCCCTTGGACCGGATCAACCGAACGGTCTGGGTGAGCTGCTCCAGAAAGGCTTTGGACGCGTCGCTGAACAGCAGGTGCGCCTCGTCGAAGAAGAACACCAGCTTCGGCTTGTCCAGATCACCCACTTCAGGAAGCTCGGAGAACAGCTCGGCCAGCAGCCACATCAGGAAGGTAGAGAACAGCCGCGGCTTGTCCTGCACCGCGGCCAGCTCGACGGCCGAGATGACCCCGCGGCCGGCGTCGTCGAGGCGGATCAGGTCAGCCGGTTCCCATTCGGGCTCACCGAAGAAGGCCTCACCGCCGTTGTTCTCCAAGGTGATCAGCGAGCGCAGGATCACCCCGGCGGTGGCCTTGCTGAGGCCGCCGATGCCGGCCAGCGCGTCCTGGCCCTCCTCCGAGGTCAGGTACTGGATCAGCGCTCGCAGGTCCTTCAGGTCCAGCAGCGGCAGCCCGGCCGAGTCGGCGTAGTGAAAGATCAGCCCGAGCGAGGACTCCTGGGTCTCGTTCAGGTCCAGGATCTTGGCCAGCAGCAGCGGGCCGAAGGACGTCACGGTGGCGCGCACCGGCACCCCGCTGCCCAGCCCGCCGAGGGCCAGGAATTCCACCGGAAAACCGGCCGGCTGCCAGTCGTCGCCGGTGTCGCGCACCCGCTCGGACACCCGGTCGCCGGGCTCGGCCGGCTGAGCCGGGCTGGCCAGCCCGGACAGGTCGCCCTTGATGTCGGCCACCACCACCGGCACGCCGGCTCCGGAGAGTTGCTCGGCCAGCAGTTGCAGGGTCTTGGTCTTGCCGGTTCCGGTGGCGCCGGCGATCAGGCCGTGCCGGGTCAGCATGCTCAGCGGGATCCGCACCCGGTGCGAGGGCTGGGCCTCGCCGGCCAGCACCACCGATCCGAGTTCCAGCGCCGCGCCGTCGAAGGCGTAGCCCGCCGCGATCGCTGCTGCGGTTTCGGCTGGTGACTCGACCATGGCGGCACTCCCCGGCGCTGAGAACTTCGACGATGGCGACCCGGCGTGGTCACTGAGGCAGCCTAGCTCTGGCAGCTCACGGCGCCGGGTCGCGGCCCGGCGCCGGGCCGGTCGGCCGGCATCGGCCGCAGCCGGCGGATACCGCTGTTTGGAACTGCCGGGTGGATCAGTGCGGGTAGGCTGCTGCTGGCGCCGAAGGCGTCGCGAACAGTATCCACGCGTTGATCCAGACGATGCCCAAGCCGGGGGGCGAGGCGACGATGCCGGACCGTCGATTGTGGCGTCTTCTCGTCATCATCACGATCCTGGACCTGCTGATCGTCCTGACCGGACCGCTCGTCCTGCTGTTCGACGGCGATGACCCCACCGACGGCCCTGGCCGGCTGCTGGTCGGCGCCGCGCTGCTGGCCCTGGTGGTGCTGCCGCTGCAGTGCCTCGCGCTCTGGAAGGTCCTTGCCGGGCAGTTCGGCGAGCAACGCCGGTTGCGCCGGTTGTTCCGCCGGATCGACGAGGTGATCCGGACCGGTGACCTGACCATCGCCTTTCAACCCGTGGTCGACTCCCGTGACATGCGGGTGGTCGGCGTCGAGGCGCTGGCCCGGTTCGGCGGTGACCCGCTGATCACCCCGCTGCAGTGGTTCACCGACGCCGAAGTGGTGGACCGTGCCCTGCAGCTGGACCTGCTGGCGGTGCGCAGCACGCTCAGCTCCGCGGTGAACCTGCCGCCGGACGTCTATGTCGCGGTCAACGTCTCCCCCGCCACCTTCGCCAGCACCGCGCTGCTCGGCGAGCTCCGGTCCACGGCTATCCGGGCCGAGCGGCTGGTGCTCGAGGTCACCGAGCACTCCTCGATCGAGGACTACGCGCCGCTGATCGAGGCCCGGATGCGGCTGCGGGAGCACGGCATCCGGCTGGCGGTGGATGACGCCGGGGCCGGTTACGCCTCGTTCCGGCACATCGTCGCGCTGGCACCCGACATCATCAAGATCGACCGGACGATCGTCTCGGGAGTGGACAAGGACAACTCCCGCAGCGCCCTGGTCGGCGCGATGGTGATGTTCGCCCACGGCTCCGGGGCCACCGTCGTCGCCGAGGGGGTCGAGACCGCCAGCGAGCTGGACTGCCTGACCCGCCTCGGGGTGGACACCCTGCAGGGCCACCTGACGGGGATGCCGACCAGCACGCCAGCCGACTGGTCGACCTGGGGCAACTCAGCCCCGACCGCCAGCAGCCGCTGAACGCGGCGGTGGCCGGACTTGGCGGCCGCTGAACCGGCAGTCGCCGAAGGCGGCAGTCGCCGACCCGGCAGCTGCCGGGCCCAGCGGGTCAGGCTTTCGGAAACTTGAACTTGGAGATGTCGGGCAGCTCGGTGCCCGGCGGCAGCCCGGGGATGCCGCCGGCCCCGAACCCGCTGGCGCCCAGGCCGCCCGGCAAGCCGGGCATGCCGCCGGGTAGGCCAGCCGGCATCCTGGGCTGGTTCGGGCCGCGTCCGGCCTGCTTGTTCTTGCCCTTCTTGTTCTTGCGGTTGTTCTTGTTGCTGTTGGGCCGCCGGGCGCCGGGCAATCCCATCCCGCCGGTCATCTTGGCCATCATCTTGCGGGCCTCGAAGAACCGGTCCACCAGGCTGTTGACCTCGCTGACGGTGACGCCCGAGCCGTTGGCGATCCGCAGCCGCCGGGAGCCGTTGATCAGCTTGGGGTCATCGCGCTCGGCCGGGGTCATCGACCGGATGATCGCCGCGGTCCGGTCCAGGTCCTTGTCGTCAACCTGGGCCAGCGCCTCTTTCATCTGGCCGGCGCCGGGCAGCATGCCCAGCAGGTTGCCGATCGGGCCCATCCGCCGGATCGCCTGCAGCTGCTCCAGGAAGTCCTCCAGCGTGAACTGGTTCCCGCTGGTGATCTTGGAAGCCATCCGCTCGGCTTCGTCGGCGTCAAAGGTCTTCTGGGCCTGCTCGATCAGGGTCAGCATGTCGCCCATGCCCAGGATCCGGGAGGCCATCCGGTCGGGGTGGAAGACGTCGAAGTCCTCCAACTTCTCGCCGTTGGAGGCGAACATGATCGGCTGGCCGGTCACGTAGCGCACCGACAGCGCCGCGCCACCGCGGGCGTCGCCGTCGAGCTTGGTGAGCACCACGCCGGTGAAGCCGACCCCGTCGCGGAAGGCCTCGGCGGTGTTGACCGCGTCCTGGCCGACCATCGCGTCGAGCACGAACAGGATCTCCTGCGGCTGCACCGCGTCGCGGATGGCGGCGGCCTGGTTCATCAGCTCGGTGTCGATGCCCAGCCGGCCGGCGGTGTCGACGATCACCATGTCGTGCTGGGAGCGCCGGGCGAAGTCCAGCGAATCGCGGGCCACCGAGACCGGGTCACCGACCCCGTTACCCGGCTGCGGGGCATAGACGGCCACGCCGGCCCGCTCACCGACCACCTGCAGCTGGTTGACGGCGTTCGGGCGCTGCAGGTCACAGGCCACCAGCACCGGGGCGTGGCCCTGGTCCTTGAGGTGGCGGGCCAGCTTGCCGGCCAGGGTGGTCTTGCCGGCGCCCTGCAAGCCGGCCAGCATGATCACGGTCGGCGGGTTCTTGGCGTAGCGCAGCCGCCGGGTCTCACCGCCCAGGATCGTGATCAGCTCTTCGTTGACGATCTGGATGACCTGCTGGGCGGGGTTGAGCGCCCGGCTGACCTCCTCACCGGCCGCCCGCTCCTTCACCGCGGAGATGAACTGGCGCACCACCGGCAGCGCCACGTCGGCCTCGAGCAGCGCGATCCGGATCTCGCGGGCCACCGAGTCGATGTCGGCCTGGGACAGCCGGCCCTTGCCACGCAGGCCGGTGAAGACCTTGTTCAGCCGGTCAGACAGTGTGTCGAACACCCGAAGAACCCCTTAGGTGCGCATAGCGCGCGTCAGCGTCGTCGTCCGTGGAGAACGTCGCCACCCAGGTTACGGGACCAGCCGGTTGGGATCAGTCAGCCGCTCGCCCGCTACAGCAGCCCGCGGCCGCCGTCGACGTAAATGACCTGACCGGTGACGTAGCCGGATTCCTCGCCCGCGAAGAAGGCGGCGGTGTTGGCGATGTCGTCGGGGACCCCGCCCCGGCGGACCGGCACGGTGGCCGCCACGGCCGCGCGCATCGCGGCGATGTCGGTGCCGATCCGCTCGGCGGTGGCCTTGGTCATCGCGGTCTCGATGAACCCCGGCGCGATCGCGTTGACCGTCACCCCGAACTGGCCCAGCTCGATGGCCAGCGTCTTGGTGAAGCCCTGCAGGCCGGCCTTGGCGGTGGCGTAGTTGGCCTGGCCCCGATTGCCCAGCGCCGACGTCGAGGACATGTTGATGATCCGGCCGTAATTGGCGGTGACCATGTGCGCCTGGGCCGCCCTGCTGCACAAAAAGGCGCCCTTGAGGTGCACGGCCATCACCGTGTCCCAGTCCTCCTCCGACATCTTGAACAGCAGGTTGTCGCGCAGCACGCCGGCGTTGTTGACCAGGATGTGCAGGGCGCCGAACTCGGCCACCACCCGCTCCACCGCGGCCTGCACCTGATCGGCCTTGCTGACGTCGGCGCCGATGCCGATCGCGCCGCCGCCGATCCGCTCGGCGGTCGCCGCCGCGGCCTCGGCGTTGAGGTCGGCCACCGCGACCTTGGCGCCGCCGGCGGCCAGCCGGGTCGCGATCGCCTCGCCGATGCCCTGCGCGCCGCCGGTCACCAGCGCCACCCGATCCTGCACTCCTGCCATTACCGCTCCTTCTGCTTCGCGCCGGCGGTCGTGCCGGTCTGGTCGGCCGTGCCGGTCTGGTCGGCCGTGCCGGTCTGGCCGGCCGTGCCGATCTGGTCGGCCGTGCCGATCTGGCCGGCCAGCTTGGCCATGCCGACCAGCCAGCCCTCGACATCAGCTGCCTTGGTTGCCCAGAACTTACCCACCCGCGGATGCGGCAGGACCAGGAAGGTCTCGTTGGTGACAGCCTCGACGACAGCGTCGGCGACCTGCTCGACGCCGATCACCGGGCCCGAGGCGGCCACGGCCGCCGCGGCCGGTGACCCGGCGGCCAGGCCGTCCATCAGCAGCGGGGTGTCCACGCCCATCGGGCACAGCACGCTGACCCGGATGCCACGGTCGCGGTAGGAGTAGGCCAGCCACTCGGCCAGACCCACCGCCGCGTGCTTGCTGGCGGTGTAGGGCGCGTCACCGGGTGCGCTGAGCAGGCCGGCGGCCGAGGCGGTGTTGAGCAGGTAACCGCCGCCGGCCGCGATCATGGCCGGCAGCACCGCCCGGGCCGCGTACACGTGAGCCATCACGTGAACCTCCCAGGCCCGCTGCCAGGCGTCGTCCGCTGCCGTGCCGACCTCGCGGGCCGGGTCGGAGGTGCGGCCGGCGTCGGCCGCCAGGCCGGTCCCGGTCGCGAGGCCGGCGTTGGAGCAGAACAGGTCGATCCGGCCGTGCTCGGCCAGCACGCCGGCCACCAGCCCGGCGACCGCCGCCTCGTCGGTGACGTCCAGGCCGGCCGCGGCGGCCCGGCTGCCCAGCTGCGCCGTGACCGCCTGGGCCGCGGCGAGGTCGCGGTCGGCCAGCACCACCGCGTGGGCGCCCTCGGCGACGAACCGGCGGGCCAGGCCTGCTCCGATACCGCTGCCAGCGCCGGTCACCACGATCACCGCGCCCGCGATCCTCACCGACCGCCCTCCGCGGCACCACCCTGCGCCGAACCGCCCTGCGCAGCGTCGCCGTCCTCCAGCGTCGCCTCCGGGACCGCTTCCTCCGGTGACTGCACCAGGCCGGCCGGCCCCAGCTCGGCGAGCACCGCCGCCAGGCCCGCCGGATCGGCCGTCTCGGAGCTCGGCAGCACCGCGAGCACCGGGATCTGCACGCCGGCCTCGACGTAGCGCAGCACCTGGTCCCGGCAACTGCGCGGGTTGCCGTGCAGCACCAGCTCGTCGATCACGTCGTTGGGCACCGCCTGCGCCGCGCCGGCCCGGTCGCCGTCCTCCCAGAGCTGCCACATCCGTTCCAGCCGGGGTCCGCGGCCCAGCCACCGGTGGAACTCGGCGTAGGCGGGCACGTTCAGGTAGGCCGCGATCAACCGGCGGCCCAGCGTCCGGGCGTAGTCGGCGTCCTCGGTCGGGCACACGAAGACCCGCGCCACGATGCGGCTGGCCGGGTTGCCGATCTCGGCGACGCAGCGGCCGACGTCGGTGGCGGCCAGCCAGTTCAGGATCGCGCCCTGGGCCTCGCGGCCGGCCAGCGCCAACATCTGCGGACGCAGCGCCGCGAGCAGGATGGGCACCGGCATGGTCGGCGGCTGCTCCAACCGGAAGCCGGACACCGTGAAGGTGTCGAAGTTCGCGCTGACCTTCTCACCGGCCAGCGCCCGGCTGACGAAGCGCAGCACGTCGCGGGTCCGGCGGTAGGGCTGGTCGAAGCCGATGCCGTTCCACTGCTCGACGATCGCCGGGCTGGAGGCGCCCAGTCCCAGGCTGAACCGGCCCGGCGCGAGCTCGGCCAGGGCGGCCGCGGACTGCGCGATCAGGACCGGCCCGCGAGTGAACACCGGCACGATCGCGGTGCCGAGGTACAGCCGGGGCTCGGCCACCGCGGCCAGCGCCAGCGGCGTGAAGGCGTCCGGGCCGGCCACCTCGGAGGACCAGGCGTCGGTGTAGCCCCAGTCCGGCAGCGCCCGCATCACCTCCGCGTGCGCGGCCAGCTCCAGGCCGGGCAGCGGAACCGTGACCCCCCAGCTGCCGGTCATGCCCGGCTCGCTTCGCCGGTGCGGGCCCGGTTGAGCTCCACCCGGGCCACGCTGCGCAGGTGCACCTCGTCAGGCCCGTCGGCCAGGTGCAGGGTTCGCAGGCCCGCCCACATCTGGGCCAGCGGCGTGTCACCGGACACCCCGGCGGCGCCGAAGGTCTGGATCGCCCGGTCCAGCACGTAGGAGGCCGCCCGCGGCGCGGCGACCTTGATGGCGGCGATCTCGGTGGCGGCCTGCTTGACGCCGGCGGTGTCGATCAGCCAGGCCGCCTTGAGCACCAGCAGCCGGGCCTGCTCGATGGCCAGCCGGGACTCGGCGATCCACTCCCGGATCACCCCCTGATCCGACAGCGGCCCGCCGAAGGCCTCGCGTTCGGAGGCCCGGCGCACCATCAGCTCGAGCGCCCGTTCGGCCATTCCCAGCGACCGCATGCAGTGATGGATCCGGCCCGGGCCGAGCCGGGCCTGCGCCATCGCGAACCCGCCGCCTTGCGGGCCGAGCAGGTTGGTCACCGGCACCCTCACTTCGTCGAAGCCGATCTCGGCGTGGCCACCATGCGCGCCGTCGTCATAGCCGTACACCGTGGTGGAGCGGTGCACGGTGACCCCAGGGTTGTCCAGCGGCACCAGGATCATCGAGTGCCGCGCGTACCTGTCTGCTGTCGGATCAGACACGCCCATGACGATGGCCAGCCGGCACTCCTCGCGCATAGCGCCGGTGGACCACCACTTTCGCCCGCTTATGACATAGGAATCACCGTCGCGACTGATCCGGGTGGCGATGTTCGTCGCGTCCGAGGAAGCCACGTCGGGCTCGGTCATCGAGAAGCAGGACCGGATCTCACCGGCCAGCAGCGGCGCCAGCCACTGCTCGTGCTGCTGCTGGCTGCCGAACATCGCCAGCAGTTCCATGTTGCCGGTGTCCGGCGCCGAGCAGTTCATCGCCTCCGGCGCCAGGTTCGGCGCCCGTCCCGACAGCTCGGCCAGCGGCGCGTAATCCAGCACCGACAGCCCGGGCCCGAACCGGTCATCGGGCAGGAACAGGTTCCACAGTCCGCGACGGCGCGCCTCGGCTTTGAGGTCAGCCATCAGCGCGGGCGTGCGAAACGGGGTGCCGGTCTGACGGTTCTCTTGCTCCTGCTGGTGAAACTCCGCCTCGGCAGGATAGATGACCTCGCTCAGAAAGGCCGACAGCGCGGCCTGCAGGTCGACCGAGCGAGCGCTGTGCTGAAAGTCCATCTAGAGCTCTCCGAGCTGTGAGTGGGCGGCGGCCAGGGTGGAGTCGCGCAGCGCGCCGAACACCTCGAAGCCGTCGCCGACGGTTTTGCCCTGCAGGAAGCGGGCATGGATGCCGGCTGAGATGACGCCGAGCTTGAAGTAGCCGAACGCGATGTGCCAGTCCAGGGCGCCGGCGTCGAGGTAAGTTGCCCGGGCGTAACGGCGCACCATCTCCTCCGGCGAGAGAAACCCTTGCGAGACCGGGAAGTCCGGCATCACACCAGCGGCCACCCGGGATTGCTGGTGGTAGACGTAGAGCAGGCCGACGTCGGTCAGCGGATCACCCAGCGTCGCCATCTCCCAGTCCACCACCGCCTGAAGAACGGCGCGGCCATCGGTGAAGTCGCGATCGAACAGGACGTTGGTGAGCCGGTAGTCACCGTGCACGATGCCGGCCCGCGACGATTCCGGAAGCCGGGCTGCCAGCCGCCGCACCACCTCGGCCTCGACGTCGCTGCCCTCGGGCGCGGAGGCCTGGAACTGCTTGTGCCAGCGAGCCACCTGGCGTTCCAGGAAACCCTCGGGCCGGCCGAACCCGGTCAACCCCACTGCCGCCGGGTCGATCTGGTGCAGCGCGACCAGGGTGTCGACCAACGCCTCGGTGCTGCGCCGGGCGACGAGGGGGTCGCTGACCTTGGCCGGGTCGTCGAGCACCACCCCGTCCACGAAGGACATCAGGTAGAACGGCTCCCCCAGCACCTCGCGATCGGCGCACAGCGCGATCGGCTCCGGCACCGGCACCGCCGAGCCGTGCAGCGCCGAGATCACCGTGAACTCGCGCGCCATGTCGTGCGCGGTGGGCAGCACGTGGCCCATCGGCGGGCGGCGCAGCGCCCAGGTGCTCGTGCCGTCGGTGAGCCGGTAGGTCAGGTTGGACCGGCCGCCGGCGATCACCTCAGCGGTCAGCTCACCGGTGCGCAGGCCAGGCAGGGTCGCGTCGAACCAGCCGGTCAGCCGGCTCAGGCTCAGGCCGGGTGGGCCGTCCTGCCGCTGGTCAGGCTTCGGATCGGCCGAGGTCACTTGCCCACCCTAGGTTCCAACCGGCTGATCGGTAAAGACATTTCTGCCTTTACCGACCAGTCGGTACGTGGGGATGGCAACCCGCGCGCCAGTCGATGATTTCCACCCCTCGCATGCTCGCGACGGTGTTACCTTCTGCGTCCCAGGCGAGGCATTCCGCAGGACTGACAACCAGTTTCTCTGGTTCGGCCGGTGGTCAGCCGCGTCTCGGACGACCCGTTCCTGCTAGTCACTGTGAGGTTTCATGAAGAAGTCACTGACGGTTGCCGGTGCCACCGCGCTGTTCGCGGCACTGCTCACCAGCTCCGCGAACACCGCCTCGGCCAACGCGCCCTGCGGCAAGACCGGGCCGGATATCGATGGCAGGGCCTACGTGAGCGCGACGACCGATGCCGCCAACATGCGCACCGGCTCGAGCACCACGTGCACCAGCATCGGTTCCTTGCTGGCCGGCCAGCGGATCGACTACCACTGCTTCACCCACACCAGCAGCGGCGCCACCTGGTCCTACCTGCGCAACATCACCACCGGAAAGATGGGCTGGGTTCGCGATGACCTGCTGCCCAACAACGGCAGCACGTTCTACTGCGGCTTCTGACCCAGCCGCCAATCTGCAGCCAAGAGGTATGACGTTGGCCGGCTGAGCCGGCTGGTAACGCCAGTCAGCCGGCCAACGCCCGGACCAGCACAAGTTCGACCCGCTCTCGGTGCGGCTCGGACAGCGGCTTGCCGTCGGCGTCGGTGAGGTAGCAGGCGCCGAGGACGTGCGCCCCCGGCGATGAGATCCGGGCCGAGCGGATGTCGGTCCCGTCAGGCCGCCGACCGCCAGCAACGCGACCCTGCCCGCGGAGCCGCGAACGGGACTGCTGTCCTGGTTTTTGGGCTAAACCGGCAAATGTTATTAATACCCCTCTTCACACATACCCGTCAGCGTGAAATCATCAGGGCGCCACATCCGCGTCCGTGGCGCGCAACGCGCCCCGGACGTCGAGCGTGCGATCGGCGGCTTGGCGAGCAGTCAGGGGGCTCTGGAGAGGCGGGAATGCAGGTGGACGGGGTGTCACATTCGGCCGGACTGAAAGTAGCCGTCGGCGCCGTGCCCACCGCGCGCTGGGATTTCGCCATGCTGTGGGCAGGTCAGTCCACGAGCCTCGTCGGCAGCAAGTTCATGGTGCTGGCACTGCCCTTGCTGGCCGTCACGACACTCGGGGTGTCCGCAGGGCAGGCAGCGCTGGTGCCCTTCGCGCTGTTCGGACCCTGGCTCATCTTGGGCTTGCCTGCGGGGGCCGTCGTCGAGAGGTTACGGCGGCGCAGCGTCATGGTCGTCAGCGACACCGTCCAGGCCGCCGCCTTCCTCGCCATCGCCGTCCTGTGTTGGCAGGGGAGCCTGTCGTTTTCGGGGATGCTCGCCCTGGTCTCCATCGCCGGCTGCGCCACCGTGTTCTTCCAGATCGCCTACACCTCATACCTGCCGGTGCTGTATTCCGATCCCGCGCTGCTGCACCGTGGTAACGCCCGGTTGTTCGTCTCGGAATCCGTCGGGCGGGCCGCCGGTCCCGCGATCGCGGGGTTCCTGATCAAACTCACGAGTGTCACCTGGGCGGTGGCAAGCGTCGTCGTCACCTACGCGGTTTCGGTTCTCACCCTGCTGTTGATAAAAGCCCGGGAGGCACGGCCGAGGGCCGTGGCAGTGCGTGGGCGCGGCTGGATCTACCGCGATGTGCTGGTGGGGCTACGGTTCACCTTCGGGCACGCCCAGCTCGAACCCGTCATCCTCTGCGGCGCGATCTACGTTCTCTTCCTGACCTCGGTCGAAGCCAGTCTCGTGCTCTACTGCCGGCAGGTGCTCGGACTCAGCCCGGCTGGAATAGGCATTGTGATCGGCGCCGCGGCGGCCGGCTACCCGCTGGGAAATGTGGTCTCCGGTCGGTTGGTTCAACGGCTCGGTGCTCCCAGAACCCTGGTCATGGGGGCGGCCATCTCGGTCGCGGGTCTCGTGTCGATGCCGGTCGCGGGTCAGCTGGGTTCGGTGGCGGGCCTGGTCGCCGGCAGCGTGGTGCACGCTTTCGGTGAAGGTGTCTTCGGCCCCACGGGACTCACCTTGCGCCAGATCGCCTCACCGCCGGAGATCCTGGCCCGGGTCAACGCCGTCACCCGCTTCCTCAGCTGGGGCATGGTGCCGCTGGGCAGCCTGCTGGCCGCGGCCACCATCGCGCTGAGTGGGCTCTCAGCCGCGATCTGGGTCGGCGCGCTCGGCACCGTGTTATGCCTGCCCGTACTGATTCGCCGCGGAATCCGAGCCGGCCTGAGCCGACCATCCGTTGACCAGCATGTCCACGCGTCGGAGAAGGGAACAGTGGCAGGATGAATTACGCGCCCGGAATGCAGGAGTTCATCGATCGATTCAGCCAGGCCATGCCCCCGGACTTCTACACCCGCCCGCTGGCAGAGGCGCGGGCACTCTACGAGAACCTCGGTTCGGTGTTTCCCTACGACATCCCCGCAGGACTCACCATCACCGATGAGACGGTGGCACACAACGGCCGCCAGCTCCTGATCCGGGTGTACCGCCCGGACCGGACCACCGGTCGGGGCCTGCTCATCTACATTCGAGGCGGTGGATTCGTCATCGGCTCGCTGGACTCCTTGCACTCCGTCGTCGCCGAACTCGCTGCCAACACCGGCCTGGTGACGATAGCCATCGACTTTCGGATGGCCCCCGAACACCCCTTTCCAGCCGGCCTCGAGGACTGCTACGACACCCTGTGCGCGATCGTCGCCGACATTGCGCGATTCGATGTTGACCCGAGCCGGATCGTTGTCGCCGGCGACAGTTCCGGGGCGAATATGGCAGTGGTGCTCTGCATGATGACCCGGGACCGCGGCGGGCCGACGCTGCGCGGTCAGGCACTGGTCAGCCCGGTCCTCGACTTTCACCGATGGCGCGGCGGCGGCGAGGACGTGCCGCTGCTCACCGGCGGGGAGATGGAGTTCTTCACCGCGTGTTACTGCCCCGATCCGGAGCAGGCCCGCCACCCCTATGTCTCCCCCCTCATCGACGGGAAGTTCCATGACCTGCCGCCGGCATACGTCGTGGGCAACGACCTGGACTCGCTGCTCGTGGACGCCCGGCTGTACGCCGAACGGCTACGACAACACGGCACCGAGGTCGAGCTCTTCCTGGGTGAGGGGCTGGTGCACTCGTCCCTGCGCGCCCGGGCGCTCAGCCCCCGAGCGGCGCAGATGTGGCAGACGTTCTGCGCCCACGCGGCGCAGCTCGCGAGCTAGGCCGGCGCGCAGAATTAACCCGATCAGCCGGCCAACGCCCGGACCAGCCCAAGTTCGACCCGCTCCCGGTGCGCCTCGGACAGCGGCTTGCCGTCGGCGTCGGTGAGGTAGAAGGCGTCGACCACGTGCGCCCCCAGCGATGAGATGCGCGCCGAGCGGATGTCGGCCCCGGCACTCTCCAACGCGGCGGTCAGCCGGTGCAGCAGGCCGATCCCATCGCGGGTCCGGACCTCCAGCACGGTGGCGTCGGTGGCCTCGTCGTCGAACCACAGCAGCCGGGGCGGCTGAGCCAGTTGCCCGGAGTCCCCGGAAAGCCGGTAGGACCGTTCCTTGGCGCGCAACCGCTCATCCAGCGCGAGCGTGCCGGCCAGGATCCGGCGCAGGTCGGCGTTGAGCAGCGCCGGGTCGGGCAGCTCACCGAACCGGGGCGAGACCGTGAACCGGTTGACCGCCATCGTGCCCACCGTGCGCACGTCGGCGGCCTGCACGTCCAGGGAGTGCAGCGCCAGCAGCCCGGACGCGCTGGACAGCAGCCCGGTGGCATCCGGCGCGGCCATCAGCACGTCAGCGCCCTCGATCACCACCTCGATCCCGCCGCCGCGGGCCAGCCGCAGCACCGCCTCGGACGGTGGTCGCGCAGCCGGCAGCCGGTCGCCGCCGAGCACCCCGGCGACGCGGTGGACCAGCTGGCTGACCAGCGAGGCCTTCCAGTCACTCCAGGCCGCCGGCCCGGTGGCCGCGGCGTCGGCGATCGTCAGGTGGTGCAGCAGTTCCAGCAGCTCGGCCGAGCCGTCGATCGCCGACACCACCAGCGCCACGGTCGAGGGGTCCTCCAGATCGCGCCGGGTGGCGGTGTCGGGCAGCAGCAGGTGGTGCCGGGCCAGGCTCGCCACGGTGGCGGCGTCCGCGGCCGAGAAACCCATCCTGCTCGCCATCCGCCCGGCCAGCGCCGCGCCGGTCACCGAGTGGTCCCCCGGGTAGCCCTTGCCGATGTCGTGCAGCAGCGCGCCCACCAGCAGCAGGTCCGGACGGGCCACCTCGGATGCCAGCGCCCCGGCCCGGACGGCCGTCTCGATCAGGTGCCGGTCGACGGTGAACAGGTGCACCGGGTTGTGCTGGGCCTTGAACCGGACCTGTTCCCACTCCGGCAGCAACCGGCTCAGCAGGCCGTGCTGGTCCAGCGCCTCCAACGCCGGCACTGCCCGGGCGCCGGCTCCCAGCAGCGCGACGAACTCCTCGCGGGCCGCGGCCGGCCACGGCTCGGGCAGCGGGGCGCCCTCGGTGACCAGCCGGCTCAGGGCGTAGGCCGAGATCGGCAGGTCCGCGGACGCTGCCGCCCGGGCCACCCGCAGGGTCAGCACCGGATCGGCCCACGGGTCGGCGTCGCGGGCCAGCACCACCTCGCCGGCCTGGGCCACCACGTCCTTGGCCAGCGGCACCCGGGCGGCCGCCGCGCCAGGACTCCGGCCGGTCGCAACCGCCGGGCGCAACCGGCTCAGCAACGACCTGGGCGCCGGGCGCTCGGCGCCAGCCACCCGGCGCCAGGCCGCGTCGGTGGCGTAGGCCAGCGTCCGGGCCGCCTCGTGCACCGCCCGCAACACCTCGTCCGGCCCGGGCAGGCCCAGCGCCCGGGCCACCGACTCGCGGTCCTGGGCCCGCAGCACGTCGGCCGGCCGGCCGGCCAGCCGGTGCAGCTCGCCGCGCACGTCCAGCAGCACCGTGGCGGCCTGCTGCACGGCCGGCGTCAGGTCCAGCAGTTGGGCCGAGGCGAGCGCGCGCAGTCCCACCCAATCGCGCAACCCGCCCTGGCAGTCCTTGAGATCGGGCTCCAGCAGGAAGGAGGCGTCCCCGCGACTGTTCCACCGGCCGCGGGCCAGCTCTCGCAACTGCGGCGCCTTCTCCTGCGCCCCGCGCCGCCACCGGCTGATCGCCTGCTCGCGGACCAGCCCGGTCAGCGCCGGGTCACCGGCGATATGCCGGGCGTCGAGCATTCCCAGCAGTGCCTTGAGGTCCTCGGCGGCTACCGCGAGCGCCTGCTGCGGGGTCCGCACCGAGTGGTCCAGGCCCATCCCGGCGTCCCAGATCGGGTACCACAGCGAGTCCGCGACCGAGGCCGTCTCCGCGGCGCCCAGAGCCTTGCCGTCGTGCAGCAGCACCAGGTCCAGATCGCCGTACGGGGTGGGTTCCCGGCGTCCCAGGCCGCCGACCGCCAGCAACGCGACCCCGGGCGCCGGGGGCAGCAGCCCGGCCAGCCACGAGTCGAACATCGCGGTCAGGCCGGCTCGCAGCTCCGACCCCACCAGGTCGGTCCGGGCCAGCAACCGCGCCCGGTCAGACCTGATGGACCGCACCGCTTCGGCGGAGCGCTCAGAGGGCGTCGTCATCCCGTTCGCCGGTGCGCACCCGCACCACGGTCTCGACCTCGGTCACCCAGACCTTGCCGTCGCCGATCTTGCCGGTCCGGGCGGCCTCCACCATCGCCTGGACCACCTTGTCGGCGTCGTGCACCAGCACCTCGACCCGCACCTTGGGCACCAGGTCGACGGTGTACTCCGCGCCCCGGTAGACCTCGGTGTGCCCGCGCTGGCGGCCGAAGCCGGAGACCTCGCTGACGGTCAGGCCCTGGATGCCCAGGTTCTCCAGGGCGAGCTTGACCTCTTCCAACTTGAAGGGCTTGATGATCGCGGTCACCAGCTTCATGCCTGCACCCTCTCTTTGGTAAGCGCCGACGGGGCGAAGTGCCCGCCGCCGGAGCCGGTCAGCGTACCGAAGTCATAGGCGGTCTCACCGTGCACGGACTGGTCCAGACCGGCGATCTCTTCCTCTTCGGTGACCCGGTTGCGCATCACCAGGCCGATGACCTTGACGATGATGTAGGTGCCCACGAAGGAGAACACCGTGACCACGCCAGCCGCCTCGGCCTGGTGCAGCAGCAGGTTCCAGCCGCCGTACTGGCCGCCGCCGCCGTAGAGGATGCCGTTGTTGGCCAGCGGGTTGGTGACGTCGGTGGAGAGGAAGCCGAGCGCCAGGGTGCCGATCCAGCCGCCGACGAAGTGCACGCCGACGACGTCGAGCGAGTCGTCGTAGCCGAGCCGGTTCTTCAGGCTGATCGCGAAGGCGCAACCGGCGCCGGCGAGCAGGCCGATGATCAGCGCGCCGCTGACGCTGACGAAACCGGCGCACGGCGTGATCGCCACCAGCCCGGCCACTACGCCGGAGGCCGCGCCCAGGGCGGTTGGCTTGCCGTAGCGCAGTTTCTCCACGATCAACCAGCCCAGCATCGCGGTCGCGGCGGCGGTGTTGGTGTTGACCCAGGCCATGCCGGCTAGGCCGTTGGCTGCCAGCGCGGAGCCCGCGTTGAAGCCGAACCAGCCGAACCACAGCAGGCCGGCGCCGAGCATCACGAACGGGATGTTGTGACCGCGCATGTTCTCCCGGGGCCAGCCGCGGCGCTTGCCCAGCACCAAGGCCACGGCCAGGCCGGCCGCGCCGGCGTTGATGTGCACCACCGTGCCGCCGGCGAAGTCCTGGGCGAAGAACTTGCCCGCTGACTGCATGGACTGGTTGAGAAAGCCGTAGCCGTTGAAGACCCAGTGCGCGACCGGGGCATAGATCAGGATCGACCAGGCCGAGACGAAGGCGACGAAGGCGCCGAACTTCCAGCGGTCGGCCGTGGCGCCGGTGATCAGGGCCGGGGTGATGATCGCGAACGTCAGCTGGAAGGCGACGAAGACCATGGTCGGCATGGTCTGGGCCTCGCCCAGGGCCGGCACCACGTCGGTGATGTTGCGCATGAACAGAAAGTGCAGGTCACCGATGTAACGACCGGTGCCGCCGAAGGCCAGGGTGAAACCGATGACAACCCAGGTGACGCTGACGATCGCCATCGCGGCGAAGTTCTGCATCAGCATGGCAAGGGTGTGCTTGGCGCGGACCATGCCGCCGTAGAAGAACGCCAGCGCCGGGGTCATGAGCAGGACGAGGGATGCCGAGGCCAGTACCCACGCCGTGTCGCCCCCGCTGAGGTTCTCGAGGTCGAACGGCACGTAACTGGTGGCGGCGAGGACGGCTTGTGACACTAAGGTCTCCGCTTCTTCTCGGGTGGGTGCGAGCAGGACAGCGCGCTGGAACGAGAATCAGCCGGGCCTGTTACGGCCGAGGACGCGAGCATGTTTCAGTGACGTGAACGACTTGATCGCCGCCGATTCCGGTGATCTTTCCACCGAAATGCATGCATCTTCACTTTCTCATTTACACAACCTGCAGTCACTTTGGGTAAGCGCGCTCGCGTTCCCGGGTAGCTTCGAGGCCATGCCCAGCCTGACCCGTGTCGAAGCCGTCGAGCGCGCCGCGCTTCTCACTGTCCGCAAGTACCGGATCACCCTGGATCTGACCGGCGACGGTCCGGATTTCGGCTCCGACACCACCATCGAGTTCTCGGCGGCCGAACCCGGGGCCAGCACCTTCCTCGACCTGCGGGCGGTCGAAGTGCGGTCGGTGACGCTCAACGACGAACCGCTCGACCCGGCCGGACTCGTCGACGGCCGGCTGCCGCTGACCGGGCTGCGGGCCGAGAACGTGCTGCGAGTGCAGGCCCGGATGGCCTACTCCAGCGACGGCGAAGGCATGCACCGCCACGTCGATCCGGCCGACGGTCGGACCTACCTGTACGCGATGTCCTTTTTGGACGCCGCGCCGCGCTGGTTCGGCTGCTTCGACCAGCCCGACCTCAAGGCTCCCTTCGACATCGAGGTGCACTGCCCACCGGAGTGGACCGTGATCGGCAACGGCGCGGCGACCCGGTCAGCACCGGGTCATTGGCGCCTGGCCAGCACCCGGCCGCTGGCCACCTACTTCGTCACCGTGGTGGCCGGGCCCTACGCCTCGATCACCGCCGAGCACGACGGCATCGCCCTGGGACTGCACGCCCGCGCGTCGCTGGCCCCGCACCTGCGGGCCGAGGCCGCCGACATCCTGGGGGTCACCACCGCGGCGCTGGACCGCTTCCACGAGCTGTTCGGCATCCGGTATCCGTTCGGGGAGTATCACCAGGCCTTCGTGCCCGACTTCAACGCCGGCGCCATGGAGAACCCGGGTTGCGTCACCCTGCGCGATCAGTACATCTTCCGCAGCGCCGCGACCAGGGGCCAGCGCTGTGACCGGGCCTCGACCATCACCCACGAGATGGCGCACATGTGGTTCGGTGACCTGGTCACCATGCGCTGGTGGGACGACCTCTGGCTCAACGAGTCCTTCGCCGAGTACATGGGCTACCGGGTGTGCGCGGACCTGGCCGGCGAGCAGGGCGGGCTGGCCGCGCTGGCCTGGCTGGAGTTCGGCCTGCACCGCAAGGACTGGGGCCGGGTCGCTGACCAGTCGCCGTCGAATCACCCGGTGGCCGGCAACGGCTCCTCCGACGCCGCCGGGGCGCTGTCCGACTTCGACGGCATCTCCTACGCCAAGGGAGCCTCGGCTCTCAAGCAGCTGGCCGCCCATTTCGGCGACGAGGTCTTCTTCGCGGGCCTGCGCCGGCACTTCGAGCGGCACCAGTTCGGCAACGCCGAGTTCGCCGACCTGATGGCAGCCTGGACCGAGGCCGGCGCCCTCGACCTGGACAGCTGGGCCCAGCGCTGGTTGCGGACCAGCGGGCTGGACACCCTGACCGGCGAGCAGCGTCCCGCCAGCATCACCGCCCCGGCCGGCGCCACCGTCGCGGCCCGCGAGGTGTGGCTCAGCCGCATCTCGCCCGACACCGCCCGACGCCCGCACACCATCCGGGTGACCGGCTACGACGCCCAGGCCCGGCCCAGGCTGGACGAGCAGGTCACCCTGGACTCCGACGCCGTCCGGGTCGGCCCACCCGACGTCGAGCCGCTGCGGCTGGTGGTGGCCGACAGCGCCGACGACAGCTGGGCCAAGATCCGGTTCGGCTCGGCCGGCTGGCAGCCGGTCGCCGAGCTGCTGCCCCGGATCGCCGCGGCGCCGACCAGGGTGGTGCTCTACAACGCCATCCGCGACGCCGTCCGCAACGCCGAACTCGACCCGGCGCAGGCCCTGGACATGGTGCTGGCGGCGCTGGCCGAGGAGCCGGTGGAGCTGGTGACCGCCGAGCTGCTGCAGTTCGCCACCGACGAGCTGGCCGGCAACTACGCCAGGCCCGCGGACCGGCCGGGCCGCCGGGCGCAGGTGGCCGCCCTGACCCACCGCCTGCTGGCCGGCGCCGAGGCCGGCAGCGACGCCCAGCTGGAGGCCGCCCGGGCCGGCATCCGCCAGCGACGACGCCGACTGGCTGCGCGCCTGGTGGGCCGACGAGCGGCTGCCGGCCGGGCTGGTGATCGACGCCGAGCTGAGGTGGGCGCTGGTCACCCGGCTGGCTGCCCTGGGCGAGCTCTCGGCAGCCGACATCGACGCCGAGCTGGCCCGGGACGAGAGCGCCGCCGGGGTGCTGCACGCGGCCCGGGCCCGGGCGATGCGGCCGGACCCGGCCGCCAAGCAGGCGACCTGGGCGCTGCTCACCGAGCCCAGCCAGCGCCCGGCCTACGAGCTGTACGCCAGCGCCGAGGGTTTCTTCGAGCCCGGCCAGACGGAGCTGACCGCCGGTTACCTGCCCCGGTTCTTCACCGAGATGCCGGCCACCGCCACGCACCGGCAGGGCTGGGCGCTGGGCCGGGTGGTCTTCAACGCGTTCCCGGTGGCCGCCGCCTCACCGCGGGTCCTGGAACTGGCCGAGGCGGCCCTGGCCGACGGCCGGGAGCTGGATCCGGCGGTCCGGCGGGCCTTCGTCGACCGCACCGACACGCTGCGCCGGGCGGTGCTGTCGCTGCGGCGTTATGGCGGGGTCTGAGACCGGCGGGCGAAACGCGCCAGCTAGGGTCTGCTCATGAGTGAGATGAACGTCCGCGGCCTGACCGTCGCCGTGCACGTCGGTGATCGGGACGAGGCACTGGCCTTTTACTGCGCGCTGATCGGCCGCGATCCGGATCTGGGCCCGGACCCCGACTTCTACGAGTGGGAGATCTCACCCGGCGCCTGGCTGCAGTTGTCCACCGGCCGCACCGACATCAACCCGTCCTCATTCCGGCTGCGGTTGCAGGTCGAAGACATCGAGGCCTCGGTCAACGTGCTGCGCGCCAAGGGCTTCGAGCCCAGCGACGTCAAGGTGCTGCCGGGCCTGGTCGCCTTCGCCAACCTGACCGACCCGTGGGGCAACCCGCTCGGGGTCTACCAGGACCTCGGCGTCGTCGCCGGCCCGTAGCGACGGCCGGGACCGACCCTCAACGAGCCAGGCCTATCCTCAGGACCGGGCCGCCAGCCGATCCAGCCGGCGCACTATGCGATTCATCAGGTCGACCCCCTCCGCCCGGGTGGTGGCGCCCCGGTAGCCGAACCGCATGTCGAAGCTGATCCGGGTCACCTCGCTGCTGTTGAGCACCGATCCGTGGCCGAGGTAGCCGCCGTCGAAGATCAGCGCCTGCCCGTAGCGCAGGGGCACCGGCGCGTAGTCCTGTGCCCCGTAGTCGCTCTCCAGCTGCAGCGCTGCCGTCCCCCGCACGTCGGTGACGGGCAGCCAGAAGTTGAGCTGGTCGACCCGCTTGGTCACCGGGACGTCGGCGTGGAACGAGCTGACGCTGGCGGTGCCGGGAAAGTGCACCCGCACCTTGGGACGGTTGGAGTACGACAGCGACCGGCCCGCCACCGGAGCCAGCACCAGCCGCATGAACTCGTGGTAGAGCTGGAAGAACGGCGAGCTGTCGGGCAGCCGCTGCACCAGCTCACGGGCCGCCAGGTTGTCCCGGGTCCGCAGCACCGCCCGCTGGCCGCGCGCCTCGCGCGCGGCCAGCACGTCCGAATGCAGCCTGTCCAGCGCCCGGACCTGGAACACGTCGCGCCGCAGCAGCATGGCGAACGGGAACCGCTCGGTGTCATAGCCCAGCCGCACCCTGCTGGCCACCGGCCTCGGCTCGTCCGGCCGGCGGTCCGCTCGGTCAGCTCGGTCATCGGCCACCGGCGTGCTCACCTGCCGGCCGCCCGCACGACGTAGCGCAGCATCCGCAGGTTGAGCACCGCCGTCTGCCAGGCGTTGTAGACGAACAGCCCGCCGCTCTGGCTGGCCCGGCAGGTCAGTTCCAGCAGGTGCTCCCAGGCCCAGTCCGGCAGCCCGAGCCCGGGCTCGGTGGCCAGCAGCAGCTGGTCGGCCGCGCTGATCGGCGCCATGCCGGTCAGCGTCACCGGGCGGCCCCCGGCGCAGGCCCGGCCGCTGCCGAACAGCATCGACCGGCCGGTGATCGGGTCCAGCACCGCCCGGCACTCCCCCTCGACCAGTCCGGCGGGACCGCCGGCCCAGCGCAGGCTGCTGCCACTGGCGTGCGCCGATGCCGGGACCTGCCCCGCCACCCGCAGCTCGGCGCCGACCTCGAGACGCATCAGCTGAGGCCCGCGCTCGGTGGCCAGCCGCAGCAGGTAGTCCCCGCTCAGCTCACCGGGCGCCGTACCACCCCGCGCCGGCCGCGGCAGCGGGTGCGCGCTGAACTCGACCCGATGACCGCTTGCCGCGCTCTCTCCGGCCGGCCAGCTGGCGCCGACCAGCCGCCGGCCGCCGCGCGCGGTCAGGTCGGTCTGCAGGTAGCCGTTGCCGGTCTCATCGCTCCACCGGATCGCCCCGGCCGAGTAGCTGGCGCCGGCCAGCACCCGGCCGTTGAGATAGACCCGATCCCGTTCCGGCTTGCCGGGCCGGGCCAGCACGAAGACGCTCCATTTCCGCTCCGGCTCCAGGTACAGCCCACTCCACGGAGCCAGGGTGGTCCGTAGGGTCCGGTCCAGGTCCTCGCCGAGGGTGGCCGGGTCGATCTGGAAGCCGCGCCGGGCGGCCCAGTCCCGCAGCACGCCGGCCCGCTCGCCCTCGGCCGCCCTGTTGACGGCGACCGCCAGGTCACGGCTGGTCGAGTTGCTGGCCAGCAGGCTGCGCAGCATCCGGGCCGTGCCCGGCGCGGTGCGGCTGCGGGTGCCCTTGGCGGCCAGTTGCACCTGGCCGCCGTCCCGGCTGGACAGCAGCGCCTGGTCCCGCGGGGTGAGCGTCCCGCCCTGCCACCCCCGCACCGTGGCCACCGGGTCGTCCTGGTAGCGCACCCGCAGCTCCGGATCGTCGCGCAGCGCCAGCACGAACCTGGCCGCCGCGGTGTCGGACTGCCAGTGGTAGCCCTGCGGCACCCGGAACTTCGCGAAGTCGGTGAACGCCTTGCGTTCTCGCGCGCCGTAGCGGTCGATCACTCGTAGCGGCCCGGCCGCGGGCTTGAGGTGCTGACCCGGCTTGAGCAGTCCCAGCTCGCGCAGCACCCGCTCGTCGACCGCCGCCACCTGAACCGGCGGCAGGTAGAAGGTCGAAAGGCCCGTGACGCTCGCCTGCACCGACGGCTCGCGCAGCTCGGCGATGGTGTGCCCGGCGATCAGCGGCTCGATTCCCGGATAGCGCGAACCGACGTAGTGGGTCACCACCTGGTCCGGGCCGTAGACCGCCTCCAGGTGGTCCAGCAGCAGCGAGAACCCGCTGTTGAGAAAGCCCTGCCGGCGGTAGCCCAACTCGCCGATCAGCCCGACCTGCCACAGCACGACGTGCAGCGCCGGATCGGGCTGGCGCCGCCGCACGATCATGTCGGTGGCCTCGTAGGTCATCAACCCCGGCTGGCTCGGGTCGAAACCCAGGTCGGCGCACATCGTGTCCAGCGCGCTGACGCCGGCCCGCATCACCGCCCGGTGCCCCTCCCGCCTGGCGATCGCGATCGCCCGGTGGGTGGACAGCACGAAAACCCCGGGGTGGCCGTAGAAGATCGCCGCCACCCGCATCCCGCGCCGGACGAAGTGCAGCATCGCCTCGGTCATCTGCATGTAGGTGACGTGGCGCAGCTTGGCGTCGTCGTAGAGCACGTACAGGTCGTAGGCGTCCGGCCGCCGCTCCTTGATCCACACCGCGGTCGCCGGGTCGGCCACGCAGTAGAACACCTTGTCCGCGGCGTCCAGGATCAGCTCGTCGGCCCGGCTGAAGCCGACGGTTTCGATGCCGGAGCCGATCACCGTGAGCTCACCGGCTGATTCCGGCTGCGCCGGCCCGGCGGGTGAGTCGGTGATCCGGTCCGCCTCGGCCGCGATGGCCGCCGCCAGCGCCAGCCACCGCTCGGTGTGCTGCTGCCGGCTCGGGTAGCCCTGCGGCGGCACCTCGTGCAGCAGCGGTTCGCCGCCGGTGGTCTCGCGCAGTGCCGTCATGACTTCAGGTACTGCATCGCGACCGCCGCCCCGACCTTCACCGGCAACGGCTGGCCGTTGTAGGTGTAGGCGCCCAGGGCCTGGAAGGCCTGGTACATCTGCGCACCGGTGTAGGGCGCCATCGCGGCGACCGCGGCCTGCTGGTCACTGCTGGACCACTTCCAGCCCGCCGCGGCGTTGTCGGCGGTGGTGTTCTGGGTCATCGAGATGGTGCTGACCGACATCTGCGCGCTGGTGCCGTCGACGCCGGCCTGCTGGACGTAGTCGGCGTAGGTGTTCCACCGGTCGCTGACCGGCTTGCTGTCATCGAGCATGTAGTTGATCAGCAGGCCGAGCCCGGTGGACTGCCTGGGCTGCAGGTCGGCGATCGCCTTGGCGTCGGCGTCCTTCCATGCCTGCAGCAGCTTGCCGGCGGTGTCGAAGGCGAAGCTGATCACCGCCATCTCCAGCAGCGCGGGCAGTCCCTTGGTCATGATCCAATTGCCGATCGAGTTGACCAGGCCGTCGACCATTCCCGGCTCGACGTCCACATCGGTGTCGATGTCGACGTCCACATCGATGTCGATGTCCACCTCCACGTCCACGTCGATGTCGATGTCCACGTCGATGTCTATGTCGACGTCCACGTCTATGACCAGGATGTCGACGTCCACGTCGATGTCGACATCGATGTCGACGTCGATGTCTATGTCGATATCGATGTCCACATCCACGTCGATGTCGACGTCGACGTCCACATCGACGTTGATCGGGTCCACGTCCGGCCCGAGTTCGGTGTCCGGAGCCACGTCGTCGCCGGTGTCATTGGCCCACGAGCGCACGTTGTCCAGCAGCTTGGACGAGTTGTCGGCCAGCCACTGCAGGCCGTTGGCGGCGCCCTTGAGGATGGTGATGGCCATGTCCATCGCCATCGCGAACTGCACCAGCACGAACGAGCCGTAGACCAGGTCGTAGGCAACGGCATACCACGGCAGCTGCGGGTCCTGATACGGCTGGGCGATCGTCTGGGTGCCGCCGACCGTGCCGACGTAGCACATCACGATGACGCCGGGCTGGCCCTCCAGGGTCAGGTCACGCACCACCCCGGTGAAGCTGACCTGCGGCGACACCCCGGCGTCGGAGTTCAGCGCGGTGTTCGACAGGTTCAGCGCGGTGCCGCTGCCACCGGTCGGGGTGTAGGTCGCGCTGCCGTTGGCGATCTCCAGCATCGCGCACACCTCGGTCGGCAGGATGAACTGCGAGTTCGCCACCTGCGGCTGGTAGCAGTAGTAGCTGCCCGGAAAGGCGTACAGGGAATTGGTCGCCCAGTAGGACACGATGCTGAAGGTGCCGAAGTCGACGCCGGGGTAGCCGTTCTGGCTGAAGAAGGCGGCCACCTGGGCGTTGAGCTGGGTGGGGTCGGTGTTGTCGAGCACCAGCGCGTTGAACTGCAGCGCCACCGGTGAGTACGGCTGGCTGGCGAAGGACTTGTAGAAGGTCCAGCAGCTGTCGGTGATGGCCTCGTCGGCCTGGGCCACCGTGACCGACTGGGTGGGCGGGTTCAGCGCGTCCACCACTGCCAGCTTCAGCGGGAAGTCGTCACTGGAGCACGCTATCACCACCCGGGCGATCGGCTCGCTGGTGCTGAAGCTGCCGGTGCCGGACTCGACGGCGCCCAGGCTGGTGTAGATCGGCAGGTAGGCGGAGGAGTCCGTCGAGGGTGGGTCACTGACCGGCTGGCAGGTGGTCAGGTACACCGTGACGGGCTGGCCGTAGCTGTTGTCGACCGTGAAGTCGTAGCTCGGAGCGCTCATTCGGCGAACTCCGGCTCGAAGTCCTCGGTGCCTTCCTCGACCTGGCTGGACTGGTCCTCGATCGCCTCGGCGGAGTCCTCGTACTCGTCCGCCGCGGCCTGGGACTCCTTGATGTTGTCCTGGACCTGCTGGCTGACCTCGCTGCCGAGCTGCTCCACGCTGAGGTTGATGTTGGCGTTGACGTCGGTCAGGCTCGCCGACACGTCGCTGAAGTCGCTGTTGACCCGCGCCTCGCTCAGCTGGTCGCTGGCCTCCATCAGCTGGCCGGCGGCATCCTCCAGCGCCGGCGGGGTGCCGATCTCGGCGAGCTCCTCCAGCTGGCCGCGGTACTCGTCGATCGAACCCTGGTAGGCGTCGGCCTGCACCTGGTCCAGCGCCTGGACCTGGTCGACGTTGGCCTCGACCTGCGCCTGCGGGATGGCGGCCTCCTGGGGCACCTCGATCAGCGGCTGGCCGCCGTCGGCGCCCATGTGGTCGGCGACGTCCTGGGCATTCTGCTGGGCCTCGTTGCCGATCTGCTCGGCGCCGGCGTCGGCCTCGGCCTCCTGGTCGGCGTTCGGCGCCTCGCCGTCGTTCTCGTTGGCCTCGTCGTTGTCGAGGGCCTCCTTCTTGCCCGACAGCTTCTGCTTCAGGAAGTCGATCGCCATCGCCAGACCCATGATCTTCATGAAGTCGTTGAACAGGTCGTCGAAGCTGGTCGGCAGCAGGCTCTTGAGCCAGCTGGTGAAGGCGTCGGCCGGTTCCTGGCTGACCCCGATCACCTTGACGCCGTTGACCGTCCCGATCAGCACCGGCCAGAGCACGTTGTCGCTGGACTTCTGGGTGAAGGTGCTCTTGAGCGCGTAGCTGCCCTGCAGGCAGATTCCCGGGATGTCGACGTTGGGGTTGTCGACGAACTGCCCGTTGGCGAAGGAGAGCGAGGTGCTGCTGCCGTCGGACAGCGTCACGGTGTAGCCGGAGTCGGCGTCGGTGGGATCCGCCGGTGAGGGAGCGCTGGCCGGCAACGTGAGGACGACACTGCCCTGACCCGAGCTGCTCGAGCTGGAACCGCCGCCGTTGGCGTCGGAGGCGGCGTAGAGGTAGTAGGTGCGGCCGGGGTTGCCGGAGGCGTCCAGGCCCCAGGTCCAGGCGAACTGCTGCATGTGGGTGCTGATCGCGAGGTAGCTGGCGAAGTCCAGCCCCTGGTAGCTCTTGGTGGAGTTGAAGTAGGCATCGACGGTCTGCACCATCGAGGTCGAGGTGCTCTGGCCCTGCGCGGAGTTCATCGCCGAGACGAAACCGGTGGCCAGCTGTGAGCCGGGGTAGGCCATGATGTTCTGCATGAAGGCGAAGCCCAGCGACATGTTGGCCGCCTCGGCATCGGTGATCACCACGTCGGGGTAGGTCTCGGTGGTGAAGTCGATCACCTCGCCGACGTTGGCCACCGGAAACAGGCCCGCCGGCTGGGAGACCAGCAGCTGGTAGATGTAGCTGGGCTTGGTCTGGCCGTTGGAGACATAGGTGTCATTCAGGGTGACGGTGGCCGAGGCGCCGGCCGCCAGGACGGTCCCGCCGGTGGACAGCGACAGGGCCTTGAGCGACTGCTGGTAACCGGTCTTGGTCGAGTAGGCCGGCACGGTGGTGGCCGACTGGTAGGCGTCCAGGACGACGACGGCCTTGCTGGACTTGTTCACCACGTTGCAGGTGGTGTTGACGGTGGTCATGGGATCACTCATTCCGAGGGAGGGCTCGCCTGACCGGTACGGGGGAGGCGGTCATCGCCGGCGAGCACTGTATGAATGGGGTTAAGAGCGATCCAGACAATAACCCTAAGTAACCAATGTCGCCACTTGAGAGTGCTTGGCGCCTTTGTCCACTTTGCTAGGACGGCTGGGCCTACGGATAAGCAGCCGCCATCAGCAGGCGGACATGGTCGGCCGAGGTCGCGGCTATCCAGCCGCGTGGTTCGAACGAGGTCTCAGCCGGCGGAAGTCCCCGAGCCGACGACCCGCTCCCCGCCGTCCGGGCTCGGCTCATCAGCCTGCCGCCGCACCGCGTCCTGGGCGGCGACGAAGGCCCGCACGCAGGCCTCGACGTCCTCGGCCGAGTGCGCCGCCGACAGCTGGACCCGGATCCGCGCCCTGCCGACCGGGACCACCGGGTAGCTGAAAGCGATGACGTAGACGCCCTCCTCGAGCATCGCGTCGGCGACCCGGGCCGCCAGCGCCGCGTCGCCGAACATCACCGGGATGATCGGGTGCTCGCCGGGCAGCAGGTCGAAGCCCTCCTCGGTCATCCGACGCCGGAACAGCTCGGCGTTGCGGCGCAGCGCCTCGCGCGGGGCCGGATCGGACTGCAGCACGTCCAGGGCGGCCAGCGCGCCGGCGATCATCGGCGGGGCGACGCTGTTGGAGAACAGGTAGGGCCGCGAGCGCTGCCGCAGCAACGCCACGATCTCGGCGTGGGCGCTGACGTACCCGCCGGAGCCGCCGCCCAGCGCCTTGCCGAAGGTGCCGGTCAGGATGTCGACCCGGTCCATCACCCCGGCCAGCTCCGGGGTGCCGCGACCGCCCTCGCCGATGAAGCCGACGGCGTGGGAGTCATCGACCATCACCAGCGCGTCGTAGCGCTCGGCCAGGTCGCAGATCTCGGCCAGCGGCGCCAGGTAGCCGTCCATCGAGAACACCCCGTCGGTGACGATGATCCGCTGCCGGGCGTCGGAGGCCGCCTCGAGCTGGGCGCGCAGGTCGGTCATGTCCTGGTTGCGGTAACGGAACCGGCGGGCCTTGCACAGCCGGATGCCGTCGATCAGCGAGGCATGGTTGAGCTCGTCGGAGATGATCGCGTCCTCGGGCCCGAACAGCGTCTCGAAGACGCCGCCGTTGGCGTCGAAGCAGGACGAGTACAGGATGGTGGCCTCGGTGCCCAGGAACTGCGACATCCGCTCCTCCAGCGCCACGTGCAGCGTCTGGGTGCCGCAGATGAACCGGACGCTGGCCAGCCCGAAGCCCCAGTCGGTGAGCGCCTGCCCGGCGGCGGCGAGCACGTCGGGGTGATCGGCCAGTCCCAGGTAGTTGTTGGCGCAGAAGTTGAGCACCGGCCGGTCACCGGCCATGATCCTGGAGGACTGCGGCGAAGCGATCTGCCGCTCCTTCTTCAGCAGCCCCGCTGAGGTGATCTCGGCCAGCTCCGCATTCACCCGATCCCGCATTGCGCCGTACACGTCAGCTCCTTCTCGCCACCCGGAATCTCACACCGTCGACCAGTCGAGGACTACCTTGCCCCCACTGCCCGAACGCGCTCGGGCGAACCCTTCGGCCCAGTCCTGGGCAGCGTAGCGGTCGGTCACCACCGCGGTGACGGCCCGCTTGAGCTCGGCCCCGGACTGCAGCATGGCGCTCATCGCGTACCAGGTCTCGAACATCTCGCGGCCGTAGATCCCCTTGACCGTGATCATGTGGGTGACCACCTTGCCCCAGTCCACGATGATCGGCTGGCTGGGCAGGCCGAGCATCGCGATCCGGCCGCCGTGGTTCATGTTGGTGATCATCTCGGGCAGCGCGCCCGGGTGGCCCGACATCTCCAGGCCGACGTCGAAGCCCTCGCGCATGCCCAGCGCCTGCTGGGCCTCGCTGATGGCGCTGGAGCCCACGTTGAGCGCCAGGTCCACGCCCAGCTTGCGGGCCAGCTCCAGGCGCGGCTCGCTGACGTCGGTGATCACCACGAAGCGGGCCCCGACGTGCCGGGCGACCGCCGCCGCCATCAGCCCGATCGGCCCGGCTCCGGTGATCAGCACGTCCTCACCGACCAGCGGAAAGCTGAGCGCGGTGTGCACCGCGTTGCCCAACGGGTCGAAGACCGCCCCCAGGTCCGGCTCGATGTCCTCGTGGTGCACCCAGACGTTGCTCTCCGGGATCACGACGTACTCGGCGAACGCGCCGTCCCGGTGCACGCCGACGCTCAGCGTCCGGATGCACAGGTGTCGGCGGCCGGCCCGGCAGTTGCGGCAGGTGCCGCAGACGATGTGCCCCTCACCGGACACCCGGTCACCGACCTTGACGTCGCGGACCATCGCCCCGACCTCGACCACCTCGCCGTAGAACTCGTGACCGGGGATCAGCGGCGTCTTGATCTCACTCTGCGCCCAGGCGTCCCAGGACTCGATGTGCAGGTCGGTGCCACACAGCCCGGTCCGCAGCACCCGCACCTTCACCTCGGCCGCGGCGGGCTCGGGCTCGGGCCGCTCGACGAACTCGAATCCAGGCTGGGCCGCCGACTTGAACAACGCCTTCACCGCACTGCTCCCTCGCACCGTGTCCTCGGATCCGTCGCGAATCCATCTGCCGGGAGCTTGCCAGATGCCCCGATCTCAGCCCAGCAGCGCGTCGACGAACTCCGCCGGGTCGAACGGGGCCAGGTCGTCCACGCCTTCGCCCAGGCCGATCAGCTTGACCGGCACCCCCAGCTCGCGCTGCACGCTGATCACGATGCCGCCCTTGGCGGTGCCGTCCAGCTTGGTCAGCACCACGCCGGTCACGTCGGCGACCTCGGTGAACACCCGGGCCTGGGTGAGGCCGTTCTGCCCGGTGGTGGCATCGAGCACCAGCAACGTCTCGTTGATCGGGCCGTGCTTCTCGACCACCCGCTTGAGCTTGCCCAGCTCGTCCATCAACCCGACCTTGGTGTGCAGCCGGCCCGCGGTGTCGATCACGACGGCGTCCACCCCGGCGTCCTTGCCGGCCCGGACCGCCTCGAAGGCCACGCTGGCCGGGTCGCCGCCCTCGGGCCCGCGAACCGTCTCAGCACCCACCCGGGCGCCCCAGGTCTGCAGCTGGTCGGCCGCCGCCGCCCGGAAGGTGTCGGCGGCGCCCAGCAGCACGCTGCGACCGTCGGCCACCAGCACCCGGGCCAGCTTGCCGCAGGTGGTGGTCTTGCCGGTGCCGTTCACGCCCACCACCAGCACCACGGCCGGGCCGTCGCCGGTGCTGATGGTGTGCAGCGTCCGGTCCAGTTCCGGCTGCAGCGCCGTCACCAACTCATCGGCCAGCAGGGCCCGCAGCTCGGCCGGGTCACGGGTGCCCAGCACCTGGGTCCGGGTGCGCAGCCGCGCCACTATCTCGGTGGTGGACCGCACCCCGACGTCGGCGCCGAGCAGCGCCTCCTCGACCTCTTCCCAGGCGTCCTCGTCGAGCTTGTCGCGGGCCAGCACGGCCAGCAGGCCGCGTCCCAGCACGTTCTGGGACCTGGCCAGCCGGGCCCGCAGCCGCCGCATCCGGCCGGCGGTCGGCTCGGGGACGTCCAGCGGCGGGGCGGTGGGCTCTGCAGGCGGAGCGGTCGGCGCCTGCGGCATGGCAGTGGCCGAGTGCGGCTCGGGCGGCGCGGGCAGGGTGTCCACCGACCCGAGCGGCGGGCCGGCCTGGGGCGGAGCGGTGGGCTGGCCCAGCCGCGGCGGCGGCACCTCCCGGCGGCGGCCCAACCGACCCCGGGGCACCACCAGCCCGATGACCAGGCCTAGGACGACAACGACAAGAGCAAGGGCGATCAGCAGGAATTCAAGCACCCTGACAGTCTCTCAGCCGGCCGGACCGACCGCCGCCACGGGTTGAGCCGAATCTGGTTGAGCCGGGTCCGGGCCCCCAGCCATCCGGCCACCGGCCCGCCCGGGTTCCTCGGCCCCGTCGCGCAGCCGCTGGCTGATCACCTGGCTGATCCCGTCCCCGCGCATCGCGACCCCGTAGAGGGCGTCGGCGACCTCCATGGTGCGTTTCTGGTGGGTGATCACGATCAGCTGGCTGCTGGCCCGCAGCTCCCCGATCAGTCCCACCAACCGCCCGAGGTTGACGTCGTCCAGGGCCGCCTCGACCTCGTCCATCACGTAGAAGGGACTCGGCCGGGCCCGGAAGATGGCCACCAGCATCGCCACCGCGGTGAGCGAGCGCTCGCCGCCGGACAGCAGCGACAGCCGCTTGACCTTCTTGCCCGGCGGCCGGGCCTCGACCTCGATGCCGGTGCTCAGCATGTCCTCGGGCTCGGTCAGCACCAGCTTGCCCTCGCCGCCGGGGAACAGGGTGGCGAAGACGATCTCGAACTCCCGCGCGACATCGTGGTAGGCGGCGGTGAACACCTCCAGGATCCGGTCGTCGACCTCCTTGACCACCGTCAGCAGGTCGCGCCGGGTGTTCTTCAGGTCCTCCAACTGGGTGGCCAGGAACTGGTGGCGCTCCTCCAACGCGGCGAACTCCTCCAGGGCCAGCGGGTTCACCTTGCCCAGCAGGGCCAGTTCGCGCTCGGCGCGGGCGGCGCGCTTCTCGACCATCCGGCGGTCATAGGGACCGGGCTGCGGCCTGACCACGTCCTCGCCGCGCTCGGCGGCCAGCGTCCACTCGGCCAGCTCCTGGGCTGACGGCGGCACCGGCTGGTCGGCGCCGTAGTCGGCCAACAGGGCGCTGGCCTCGACGCCGAACTCCTCGGCCGCCCGGGTCTCCAGCTGCTCGATCCGCAGCCGCTGCTCGGCGCGGGCCACCTCGTCACGGTGCACCGCGTCGGTGAGGCGGGCCAGCTCGGCGCCCAGCTCGCGCACCGCCGAACGGGCCGCCTTCAGAGCGGCCTCCCGCTCGGCCCGAGCGGCCTGAATGGCATCGCGCTGCGCCACGGCCCGCGGCACCGCCCGGTCGAGTTCGGCCAGGGCGCGGGTCGCGGCCGCCTCGACCGCCGCGGCGATGCGGGCGCCCCGGGCCCGGGCCAGCCTGGCAGCTTCCTGTCGGGCCCGGGCCTGCCGCTCGGCCTGCGCCGAGCGGAGCAGCTGCTCAGCCCGGCCGGCCAGCGCCCGCACCCGTTCCTCCTGGGTCCGGACGCTCAGCCGGGCATCCATCTCGGCCTGCCTGGCGGCGGCGACCCGGTCGGCGCGGGCGTTGCGGTCCTCGATCGGTGGCTCCTGCTCGGCCGGCTCGGCCTCAGCCATCCGCAGCCGCTCCTCCAGCTCCACCAGGCCGGCCAGGTCCGAGTCCCGGGCCTGCTCGGCGGCCTGCCTGGCCAGGTCCAGCCGCTCGGCCTCGCCGGTGGCCGACCGCTCGGCCTGGGCCAGCTGGGCCAGCCGCTCGGCGACCGCGTTCAGCCGGGCGTCGGACTCGTTCAACGCCGCCAGGGTGGCCTCGACCTCTGCCTGCAAGCCGTCGGTGATCTCCCGCTGCCGGCTGAGCTCGGCCTCCAGCCGGTCGAAGGTCCCGGCCGCCTCGGCGGCCCGCAGGTCGGCCTCGTCCACCGCGGCCTGCACCTCCAAGGCGCTGGGCGAGGACAAGGACCCGCCGGCCGCCCAGTCGCGGCCCAGCACGTCGCCGGCCCGGGTGACCGCCCGGACCCCGCCGTGCTCGGTGACCAGCCGCTCGGCCGCCTCCAGGTCCGGCACCACCGCCACCCGGGCCAGCGCCGACTCCACCGCGGCCCGCAGCGACGGCGGGCAGCTGATGACCTCGACCGCCCAGCGCGCCCCGGCCGGCAGCGCGGGCCAGTCCTGCCGTTCAGCGGTCGCCGAGCGCTCGGACAGGTCAGCGCCGCCCACCACCAGCCCGGCCCGGCCGGCGTCGGTGCTCTTGAGCAGCTGCAGGGCTGAGCGGGCGTCGGCCGGCGAGCTGACCACCACCGCGTCGGCCAGCACGCCGAGCGCGGCGGTCAGCGCGGCCTCGTAGCCGGGCTCGACGCTCAGCAACGCCGCCATGGAGCCGAGCAGGCCCGGCAGCCGGGAGCCGGCCGCCAGCAACGCGCCGGCGCCGTCCTTGCGGGTCAGTCCCATCGCCAGCGCCTCCCGGCGGGCGGTCCAGGTGGAGCGCTCCCGCTCGGCGGTGCGATGCGCTTCGGTGAGCTGGCGCAACTGCTCGGCTGCCTCGGCATGGCGGGCCAGGGCCGCCTCGTGGCTGCTGTCCAGGTCCAGCTCGCCCTGGTCCAGGGCTCCGACCTCGTTCTGGGCGTTCTCGAGCTCGGCGCGAGCGGCGGCGGCCCGCTCCCGGGCCTGGCTCGCGGCCGCGGCGATCCGGGCGATCTCGTCCCCGCCGGCGGAGGCCCGGCTGCGCAGGGCATTGACCTGGCCGGCCAGCTTGGCCAATCCCTCTCGCCGGTCGGCGACTGCTCTGGCCGCGGCCAGCACCGCCCGCTCGGCGTCGGCCAGCTCGCGCTCGTCCTGCTGCCGCTGGGCCACGGCGTCCAGCAGCACCTGCCGGGCGGCGGCCAGCTCGGTGGTCAGCTCCTGCTCGGCGGCCCGGACCCCGGCCGCCTCGCGCTCGGACTCCTCGGGGTCACGGCCGAGGCGTTCCTGCTCGGCGAACTCCGACAGGTGCCGCAGCCGCTGGGCGGCCAGCCGCCGGGTTCCTCCGAAGCGCTCGGACAGCGCCGACAGCCCGAAGAAGACCTCCTGGGCCGCCCCCACGGCGGGGGCGTCGGAGGCCAGCCCCGCCTCGAGCGCGGCCTCGGCCGCCATCGCCTCGGCCAGTGCCTGCTCCACCTCGGCCCGGCGCTGCCGGACGGCGGTCTCGTCGGCCACCTCGGCCTGCAGGGTGTCGCGCAGGGTGCTCAGGTCATCGGCCAGCAGCCGTAACCGGGCGTCGCGGAGCTCGGCCTGCACCCCGGCCGCCCGGCGGGCGATCTCGGCCTGCTTGCCCAGCGGTTTGAGCTGGCGGCGCAGCTCGCCGGTCAGGTCGGTCAGCCGGGTCAGGTTGGCCTGCATGGCATCGAGCTTGCGAAGCGCCTTCTCCTTGCGCTTGCGGTGCTTGAGCACCCCGGCGGCCTCTTCGATGAAGCCCCGCCGGTCCTCCGGGCGTGCCGAGAGGATCGAGTCCAGCTGCCCCTGGCCGACGATGACGTGCATCTCGCGACCGATCCCGGAGTCCGAGAGCAGCTCCTGGATATCGAGAAGTCGGGCACCCTCACCGTTGATCTCGTACTCGCTGGCGCCGTCGCGGAACATCCGGCGGGTGATCGAGACCTCGGCGTACTCGATCGGCAGCGCGCCGTCGGTGTTGTCGATGGTCAGCGTCACCTCGGCCCGGCCCAGGGGCGGCCGGCCGGAGGTGCCGGCGAAGATGACGTCCTCCATCTTGCCGCCACGCAGCGCCTTGGCGCCCTGCTCGCCGAGCACCCAGGCGATGGCGTCGACGACGTTGGACTTGCCGGAGCCGTTGGGCCCGACCACGGCGGTGATGCCGGGTTCGAACCGCAGGGTGGTGGCCGAGGCGAAGGACTTGAAGCCCTTCAAGGTCAGTGACTTGAGATGCACTCAGGCTCCGGACGTGGCTCGGCGGCACGGCAGGCGCGACCACCGCCAAGCGGTCGGGCCTGCTGCAGAGGCTAGCGCGCCGGCTGCCCGGAGTGGTTCAGGCAAGCGGTCGTTCAGGCAAGCAAGCGGTCAGGCCAGCGCTGAGGCGCCGCTGGTGATGCGGTGCAACTCGTCGAGCAGTTGATCGGACTCCCGCGATGCCTTCAACTCTGCCAACTCAGCTTCAAGGGCTCGCACCCGCCCCTTGAGCCTTGCCACCTCTTCGACGAGGTAGCGGTCTGAGGAGGTGGGAAGGTGTCCCAACAGCGCCCTGGCCATGTTCCGACCTTTCACAGACTTGCGACCGCTCGGGCTACGCGGCGGGCGGCACGGGGTGCGCCGCGGGCGTCCGGCGAGCTGGTCGGTGGGTCAATTATGTGTGCCTTCCTATGGTGGCACCGTTACGGCTTAGATACAAATCCCGCTCGATCGGATATGGGGCTTGATTCTCACCGCTATCTATGAGCGTGATCTCAGCGCTCGACGAAGCCGGTGAAGCCGCCCTCGGCCGGCTCGAAACGGGGCCGCACATCCTCGACGACGCCTGGCGCGCCACCGCCGCGCAGCAGCTCGACCAGCCGCTGGCAGTCCTCCCGAGGCCCTTCGGCGCTGACCCGCACCCGGCCGTCGGGCAGGTTGGCGGCCTGGCCGACCAGGCCCAGCTCCAGCGCCCGGCACCGGGTCCACCAGCGGAACCCCACACCCTGCACGTGACCCGAGACCAGGGCCGTCAGCCTGACCGAGGACCCGCTCGCCGGATCCTGGCGCCCTTCGGCCGGGCGCTGGTCCTCGAGCTCGCTCACGCCGCCGTCCGGCGGGGCGGACGCTGGCACCTGGGGCAGAAGTAGGACGAGCGGTTCATCCACTTCGCGCGGGCGATCGGCCGCCCGCACCGCCCGCAGGGCTCGCCGACCCGGCCGTAGGCGTTCAGGGAGCGCTCGAAGTACCCGCTCTCGCCGTTGACGTTGACGTAGAGGGAGTCGAAGGAGGTGCCACCGGCACGCAGCGCCTCGGCGAACACCAGTCGCAGCTCGGCCAGCAGGGTGCTCAGCGACTGGCGGGACAGCCCGGCGGTCGGCCGGTCGCCGTGCAGTTTGGCCCGCCACAACGCCTCGTCGGCGTAGATGTTGCCCACTCCGGAGATCGAGGACTGGTCCAGCAGCGCCCGCTTGATGGTGGTGTTGCGACGGCGGACCGAACTGATCCAACCCGCGTCGTCGAAGTGGTCATCCAGCGGGTCACGGGCGATGTGGGCGATCCCGGCCGGCACCCAGGTCGGGCCGTCGGGCACCAGCTCGTCCAGGTGCAGTCCGCCGAAGGTCCGCTGATCCAGGAAGCGCAGCTCGTTGCCGGCGTCGGTGAAGCCGATCCGAGCGCGCAGGTGCGGCCCGGGTTCGGCGCCCGGGGCCAGCATCAGCAACTGCCCGCTCATGCCCAGGTGTCCGATCAGGCAGGACGGGCCGTCGTCCAGAGGCATCCAGAGATACTTGCCGCGCCGCTGCGCCGATTCGATCCGGCGCCCGACCAGCCGTTGGGTCAGATCCAGCGGGCCGGCCAGGTGCCGGCGGATCGCGCGGGGGTGCAGCGAGTCCACCTCGGCGATGGTGCGACCTGCCACCCAGCGGTCCAGGCCGGCCCGGACGGTCTCGACCTCGGGAAGCTCGGGCACGTCAGCCGGCCGTGGGCAGGTTGGATCGCGGTTCGGCCAGCGCGGTTTCGGTCAGCGCGGTTTCGGTCAGCGCGGTTTCGGTCAGCGTGGGCCCGGCCGACGCGGCCGGCTCGGCGATCGACGGTTCCGGCGAGAGCGCCCGCCAGGCCGCCTCAGCCGCCGCCTGCTCGGCTTCCTTCTTGTTGCGGCCGAGCCGGATGCCGTAGGTGACGCCGTCCACCACGGCGGCCGCGGTGAAGGACTTGGCGTGGTCGGGGCCGTCGGAGGTGATCACGTACTCGGGCACCCCGAGCCCCCGCACCGCGGTGAGCTCCTGCAACGAGGTCTTCCAGTCCAGGGCGGCGCCGTAGCCGGGGGCCGCGGCCAGCACCCGGTCGAACAGCTGGTGCACCACCCGGGCGGCCACCTCCAGGCCGTGCTCGAGGTAGATCGCCCCGAGGATCGCCTCCAGGGTGTCCGCCAGGATCGAGGGCTTGTCCCGGCCGCCGGTGGCATCCTCGCCCCGGCCCAGCAGGATGTACTTGCCGATGCCGTCGGGGCCGATCTGACGCGCCACCTCGGCCAGCGCGCGCATGTTGACCACCGACGCGCGCAGCTTGGCCAGCCGGCCCTCGGCCAGGTCGGGGTGCGCGCGGTAGAGCGACTCGGTGACGACCACGCCCAGCACCGAGTCGCCGAGGAACTCCAGCCGCTCGTTGTGGGGCAGGTCGCCGTTCTCGTAGGCGAAGGAACGGTGCGTCAGCGCGCGACGGAAGAGCTCGGGACTCACCTGCACCCCGAGCTCGGCGGCCAGTTCGGCCGGGTCAGCGGTCTGTGCGTGCCTGGTGGCCACCGTTAGCAGCCCCCGCGCTGATGAGCAGTGCGTGTCATAGCGGTGGCTCAGACCGCGAGAACCTGCCGACCGTCGTACTGGCCGCAGTTGGCACAGGCGGTGTGCGGCAGCTTGGGCTGACCGCAGGCGCGGTTGGGGCAGCTGACCAGAGTGGGGGCGCTGGTCTTCCACTGCGAGCGTCGTGCCCGGGTGTTGGCGCGCGACATCTTCCGCTTCGGAACGGCCACGGCAGTTACTCCTGACTCTGGTTAGAACTATCGGAACGTGCTGGGTCCTCGGTCGCGCCGAACCGCTCGGCCAGAGCGGCCCAGCGCGGGTCAAGCTGGGCGTGCGTGTGGTTCTCGGGCAAATCGTCGAACAGCTCCCCGCAGTCGGGGCACAGCCCGCCGCAGTCCGGCCGGCACAGCGGCGTCAGTGGCAGGCTCAGCACCACCGCGTCGCGCACCACCGGTTCGAGATCGAGGTGGTCGCCCTCGAGCCGCGGAACCTCATCCGGATCGGTGGTCTCCTCCGTCGCGCTGTGCCGGTAGGCGAACAGCTCGACGAAATCGACCGCCAGATCATCGGTGAAGCTGGTCAGGCACCGCCCGCATTCGCCGGTGACCGACCCCGTGACGGACCCGGTCACGAGCACACCTTCGGTCACCGATTCGAGCCGGACGTCCACCACGAGCAGTGCGCCTTCCGGCACCCCGATCATGTCCAAGCCAAGCTGCGCAGGAGCCTCGACCTCGCGCCGGTACTGCCGTTGGGAACCTGCTCGGCGGCCGACTTCCCTGGTATCCAGGACGAACGGGCTGCGCGGGTTCACTGACGACCTCTACCGGTTGAATTCTCGGCGATTCTGTGGAGCTAGGTCCAAACATGGATTTGGCCGTTGTTCAGAATACCTGAGCCCGTGGCAGCGCGGAAATCGTGGGCAGCGGGGCTAGATCGCCGGCGGCGGTTGCTGGCTGATCGCGTTGCGCCCGTTCTCGGCGGTGGCAGCCAGTCGGTGCAGGTTGTCCACCAGCTCTGACAAGGTGCTGTGGGCGTACTCGTGCGCTTGCGAGGTGAGCGACTCGGCCTGCGCGTGGGCCGCGGCCAGCATCGCCTGGCATTGCTGCTCGGCCTCGGCGCGCAGCCGGGCCGCCTCGCTCACCGCGGCCTGGTGCACGCTGGCTGCCGACACCAGCTGACCCTGCTCGCGCCGGCCGGCCTCCACCAGCTCGTGCGCCTGCTCGGCGGCCGCCGACACGCTGAGCTGGGCCTGCCGCTCGGCCGCGTCGAGCACGGTGCGCGCCTGCGCGTCGGCGGCGTTCACCGTGGCCTGCGCCTGCTCCTGCGCCTGCCGCAGCTGCTCCTCGGCCAGCCGGTCGGCCTCCGACAGCGTCAGATCGCGCTGGGCCACCACCCGCCGGGCCTCGGCCAGCTCCGGCGGCAGCACCTCGCGCAGCGCGTCCAGCAGGTCCAGGGTGCGTTCGCGGGGCACCACGCAGGAGGACGACATCGGCAGCGTCCGCGCGGTCTCGATCAGCTCGGTCAGCTCGGTGAGCACCTCGTCGGCGCGCGCCAGGGTGTGGTCGGTCATCGCTGCTCCCCGTCCGGTCGGTGGATCTCGTCCAGCCGGCTGAGCAGCCGCTTGTACACCGAGACCGGCAGCAGGCTGCTGACGTCGCCGCCGTAGGTTGCGATCTCCTTGACCAGGCTGGAGGCCAGGAAGCTGTACTCGGGGTTGGTCGGCATGAAGACCGTGTCGACGCCGGCCAGCCCGCGGTTCATCTGCGCCATCTGCAGCTCGTAGTCGAAGTCGCTGACCGCCCGCAGCCCCTTGATGATCACGGGGATCTGGTTGGCGCGGCAGTAGTCGACCAGCAGCCCGTAGAACGAGTCGACCCGGACGTTGCCGTAGCCGGCCGTCACCTCGGTCAGCATCGCCATCCGCTCCTCGATGGTGAACAGGCTGGACTTGTTGCGGTTGATCAGCACCGCCACCACGACCTCGTCATAGAGGCCGGCGGCCCGGCCGATGATGTCGAGGTGGCCGTTGGTGACCGGGTCGAAGGATCCCGGACAGGCGACCTTGCGGACTATCGGCTCAGCGCTCATCTCAGCACCTTCAGATGGGGGCGCGCCTGCTGCGGGGCGTCGCACCAGGCGTGAGGACTGCTATTCCCGGCGACCGTACCAAAGGCAGCCCTCGCCGTAGCGGCGCTGCTTGATGGCCTTGATCTCACCGGGCCAGGGCGGCTCGGCCTCGCGCCAGGACCGCTCCACCACCACGACCGCGTCCGGAACCAGCCAGCGGTCAGAGACCAGCGCTGTCAGCAGGTTGCCGATCACGGCGGTCGTCACCGCGTACGGCGGGTCGACGAACACCAGATCGAACGGCTCGGCCGCCCCGACCGCGCTGAGAAATGTCGTCGCCGTGCACCGGTGCACGGTGGCGCCCTCCAGCTTCAGGGCGGTGATGTTCTCCTGCAACACGCTGGCTGCCCGCCGATCGGACTCGACGAACACCGCGGCCTTGGCTCCCCGCGACAGCGCCTCCAGGCCGACCGCCCCGGAGCCTGCGTACAGGTCCAGCACCCGGGCCCCGGTCAGGTCCAGCTCGCCGCGCAGCGTGTTGAACAGCGCCTCCCGGGCCCGCTCCGAGGTGGGACGAGTGACCCGCGGAGGCACTGCCAGCCGCCGGCCACGCGCCTGACCACCCACGATGCGCGTCACGGTTGCCAGCGTAGTGCCGGGCCGCGCCGTCGTCGTGCTGGAAATCCCTGGGCCGGCCGGCGCTTGCCAGCTTTTCCACCCGGGCGATATGAGTGGTGGACGAACTGAGAGGACTGACATGCCATCACCGCGGATGACGCTGTCCGGCGTCGTGCTGGACTCCCCCGACGCCCGTGAGCTGGCCGCCTTCTACCAGCGGCTGCTCGGCTGGCCGGTCACGCAGGACGAGCCGGGCTGGATGAAGCTCAGCTCGCCCGACGGCGGCGCCGGGTTGTCGTTCCAGACCGAGCCGGTCTACCGGCGCCCGACCTGGCCCTCCGATCCGACGGCGCAGCAGATGATGATCCACCTCGATATCAAGGTCGATGACCTCGAGCTCGCCGGCCGGCACGCCCTCGCCGCCGGCGCGGTGCTGGCCGACTACCAGCCACAGCCGGACGTCCGGGTCTACCTGGACCCGGCCGGGCACCCGTTCTGCCTGTTCCTGCACTAGCTGTCGCCGGCCGGCCGGTTGGCGCCCGCCGTTGGACGGCCGGCCGCGTTGGTGGCGTGACGGCCCGCGGTGGCCGATGCTTGACCGGTGGCACAGGAACCGGATCCGCCGAGCTTCGTCGTACTGCCGGCGGAATACGAAGAGCCGTCCCTGGCCGGTTCCGGCGAGTCGGAGCCGGCCCGGCAGGTGCTGCCCGGACGGCTGACCGGGCTGGCGCGCCACCGGTGGGTCCGCTGGGCAGCGGCGGCGCTGACCTGCGTGGTGGCCGGCGGGTTTCTGCTGGTGGCGGTGACCAGCGAGCGCGACGCGGCGCGCAAGGTCACGCCGGCCGCCCGGCAGCCCGCCCCGCCGGTGATCGCCCCGGCGGCCCCCCAACAGCCCTGGCCCCAAGAAACCGGCGCCTGCGGCGTCCAGCGGTTCGTGCCGAAGGTGAGCGCGGCCCCGCTGCGAACCAGCACCGGCGTGCGGGTCCAGGTCGGCGGGCAGTCGGTGCACACCGCTGACCTCGACGCCAGGTCGGTGACCGCGGCTCCTGGCCTCAGGCTGTCGTCCGGGCAGTTCGTGTCACAGCTCGTGCCGGGCAAGGACGCCAGCTACGCCCTGGTGCGGCCCTGCGAGTACACCGGCACCAGTTCGGTGCTGCGGATCACCCGGGACAGCAGCTCGCTGGTGATGGGGAGCCGGCACATCGAGTCGCTGCTGCCCGACGGCCGCGGTGGCATCTGGGCCGTCCTGGTGGAAGACATCGCCACCTACGGGCCGGTCACCCTGGCTCAGCTGCCGGGTCCGGGAGTGGTGCGGCTGCCTCCCGGGCTGGCGCCGATCGCCATCCGGGGCAACCGGCTGATCGGGCTCAGCTCGACGGCCGAAGACCGGAGCAGCCCGTCCTCGGGGGCCCTGGTCAGCTACGACCTGGCCAGCCGCCGGCTCGGTCCCCGGATCGGCCGGGCGAGCACGCTGACGGTCGACCGCGGCGAGCTGCTGTGGATAGACCGGCCGTGCTCGCCGCTGGCCAAGTGCACGCTGCACCGTTATGACCTGGCCACCGGCGCGCGGACGGTGCGCGACTACGCCCTGCCGGTGGAGACCTCGATCGTCGGCGGCGTGCTCAACTCCGACCGCACCCAGCTGGCCTTTCCGCTGGCCCGGATCTACGAGGGCCAGCGGGTCGACTACGACGGCTTCGGCCCGCCCTACGACGTGGCCGTGCTGCACCTGGACACCGGGGCGCTGGAGCGCATCGGCGGGTTGCAGCTGCCCGGGACCGAGATGCCGGGGCTGACCTTCTCGGGAGATGACTGGCTGGTCATCGCGCTGAACCAGGGGCGCAGCACCGAGCTGCTGGTCTGGCGCTCCGGGCAGTCGCGGCCGCTGCAGCCCGGGGTGCGGATCAGGGACGTGATGCTGCGGCAGCCGCCGGTGCTCGCGCTGGCGTCCTGACCCCGCCGATCAGGACTTGTGCAGGAACTCGGTGCGGTCGGAGTCGAAGGAGTCCCAGAGGAACTCCCGCAGGCCCGGGTGATCGGCCAGCTCGGGGTCTGCCTCGATCACCAGCCGCGCCTCGGCCCGGGCGGAGCTGATCAGCTCCGCGTCCTTCAGCAGTGAGAGCAGCTTCAGCCTGGATTTGCGGCCGGACTGGGCCGCGCCCAGCACGTCGCCTTCCCGGCGCTGCTGCAGGTCCAGCTCGGCCAGCGCGAAGCCGTCGGCGGTCTTGGCCACCTCCTTGAGGCGCTCCAGCGACGGGTGCCCCGGCGGCAGCTGGCTGTGCATCAGGCACACGCCCTCATAGGCGCCACGCCCGATCCGGCCGCGTAGCTGGTGCAGCTGGGAGACCCCGAACCGGTCGGCGTCCAGGATCGCCATCAGCGACGCGTTGGGCACGTCGATGCCCACCTCGATCACCGTGGTCGCCACCAGCACATCCAGGTCGCCGGCGGCGAAGGCGGTCATCGCCTGGGCCTTCTCCTCGGTGCTCATCCGCCCGTGCAGCAGCCCGACCCGCAGGCCGGCCAGCTGCCCCGCGCTCAGCTCCGCGTAGAGCCCCAGCACCGAAGCCGTCTGGACGGCCTCCTCGTCAGAGATCGCTCCGATGTCCTCCAGCTCGTCGTCCTCGCCGATGCGCGGGCAGACCACGAACGCCTGGCGGCCCCGGGCGACCTCCTCGCGGACCCGCTGCCAGATCCGGTCGTACCAGGTGGGGTGCTCGGCGACCGGCACCACCTGGGTGATCACCTCCGACCGGCCGGCCGGACGTTCGTGCAGCTCGGAGACCTCCAGGTCGCCGAAGACCGTCATCGCGACCGTCCGCGGGATCGGCGTCGCGGTCATCACCAGCAGGTGCGGCGGCGCGGTGGCCTTGCTGCGCAGGGCATCGCGCTGCTCCACGCCGAAGCGGTGCTGCTCGTCGATGACCACCAGGCCCAGCTCGGCGAACTGCACCTGGTCCTGGATCAGGGCGTGGGTGCCGATCACGATCCCGGCCGCGCCGGAGGCCAGCTCCAGCAGCGCCGCCCGGCGGGCCGGCGTCGACATCGACCCGGTCAGCAACACCACCTGGGTGCCCTGCTCCGAGCCTCCCAGCCGGCCGGCCTGGGCCAGCTCGCCGAGCAGGTCGTTGACGCTGCGCTCGTGCTGGGCGGCCAGCACCTCGGTGGGCGCCAGCAGCGCCGCCTGGGCGCCGGCGTCGACCACCTGCAGCATCGCCCGCAGCGCCAGCACCGTCTTGCCGGAGCCGACCTCGCCCTGCAGCAACCGGTGCATCGGGTGCGCCGCGGCCAACTCCTGCTCGATCAGGGCCGCGATCTGGCGCTGCTCGCCGGTGAACTCGAACGGCAGCCGCCGGTCGAAGGCCTCGACCAGGCCGCCGGCGATCCGCGGCCGGGCCAAGGCGGGGTTGGCCGCGTTGGCATGCCGGCGCTGCGCCAGCACCAGCTGGACGCCCAATGCCTCGTCGAAGGCCAGCCGCCGGCGCGCCTGGTGGTACTCGGCCATCGTGTCGGGCCGGTGGATCCGGCGCAGCGCCGCGTCCAACCCGGTCACCGCGGCCCGGTCCCGGACCGGCGCCGGCAGCGGGTCGGGCACCGGGTCCAGGCTGTCCAGGACGAGCCGGACGCAGCGCGCGATCGTCCAGGACGGCAGCCCAGCGGCGGCCGGGTAGACCGGCAGCAACGCGCCCGCGAAGTCCTGCAGCAGCGGGTCGGCGCCGTCCGGATCCGGCCCGTTCTCGGACTCGCCCAGCAGGATGTAGTCCGGCGAGTTCAGTTGCAGCTTGTCGCGAAAGCGGGTCACCTTGCCCGCGAACATGCCGTGCCGGCCGGGCCGCAGGTCGCGCTCACGCCAGGGCTGGTTGAAGAAGCTCAACGTGGCCCGGTGCCGTCCCGACCTGATCGACACCTCGAGGATGTTCAGCTTGCGGCCTGGGATCCGGCGGGTGCTGGTCGACTCGACCTCGGCCAGCACCGTCACCTCCTCGCCCTCGACGAGCTTGGACAGGTCGGTCAGCTCGCCCCGCTCGTTGAACCGCCGGGGGTAGTGCCGGATCAGCTGGCCGGCCGTGCTCAACCCGAGCGCCTTCTCGACCGCCTTGCTGGACTTGCCGCCCAGCACGTCGCGCAGCAGGGTGTCGCGGGTCACCATGCGGGCCACTGTGCCAGAAGCCGCCGGACGGCTTACTCGACCCCGATCAGCAGCGGGAATCGTGGCTGGCCGCCGACGAAGACTCCCACCTCGACCAGTGGATGCCGGCTGCGCAGGTAGCTGTGCACCGCCTGCGCCGCGGCGTCGGCGCCCGGGTCGGCCCCGGCCAGCACCGTCACCAGCTCACCGCCGGCGGCCACCAGCCGCTGCACCAGGCTGATGCCGACCTCGGCGATGTCGGCGCCGATCTCGACCACCTCGCCGTCGATCAGGCCCAGCACGTCCCCGGTCGAGCACCGGCCGGCGTAGGTGATGGAGTCACCGACGGCGATGGTGACCTCGGCGAACCGGGTGGCGGCGGCGGCTTCGGCCAGCGCGATCACGTTGTCCTCGAAGCGTCGGGTCTCATCGTGCACCGCGACCGCGGCCAGCCCCTGCACCGGCGACTTGGTGGGCACCACGGCCACGCTCACGCCCTGCTCGCGAGCCTGGGCAGCGGCCGACTCGGCGATCGCCCGGACCGTCGAGGCGTTGGGCAGCAGGATCACCTGGGCGGCTCCGCTCCGCAGGATCTCGGCCAGCACCTGCGGCGCGGACGGAATCCCGCTCTCGCTCGGAGCGCCCTCGACCACCGAGACCCCCTCTGAGCGGAACAGGTCGGCCAGCCCGTCCCCGGGCGCCACCGTGACCAGGGCGGTGCCCGAGCGCTCGGCTCCGGCCGGCTGGGCGGCGATCTGGTCGGCGAAGCGGACCACGGTGATCCGGTGCGGCCGGCCGGCCTCGACGCCGGCCTCGATCGCCGCGCCGACGTCATTGACGTGCACGTGCACGTTGTACGGGCCGTCGCCGGTGCCGATGACCACCAACGAGTCACCGAGTTCGGCCAGCGTCGCCTTCAGCGGCGGCAGCGCCGTCTCGGGGGCGTGCAGCAGGTACTGCACCTCGTAGCCGAACTCCGGGCTGCCCGCCTCGCGCACCATCTCCAGGGCTACCCGACTGCGGGCCGGGACCCGCTGCACCGGCGCCATCGAGCCCTGGCCGGTGACGACCGCGGCCAGGGCGTCCAGCAGCACCAGCAGGCCACAGCCGCCGGCGTCGACCACCCCGGCCTCGGCCAGCACCGCCAGCTGCTGCGGGGTGCCGGCCAGTGCCGTGGCGGCTCCGGCCGCGGCGGCCGACACCGCCTCGGCCAGCTCCGGTGACTCGCCGAGCTTCTCCACCGCCTCGGCGCTGGCCCGCACCACCGAGAGCATGGTGCCCTCCACCGGCTCGCCGACCGCGGCGTAGGCCGCGTCGCTGGCCAGCCGCAGTCCCTTGACCAGCAGTCGGCCGTCGCCCTCCACGCAGCCGTCGAAGGCCTCGGCCAGGCCCGCGAGGATCTGCGACATGATCACCCCGGAGTTGCCCAAGGCGCCCAGCAGTGCCCCCTTGGCCATCGCCGCCAGCACCCCGCCGACGGTGCCGGAGCGGTCGGCCGCCACCGAGTCGGCGGCGCTGTGCATGGTCAGGGACAGGTTGGTGCCGGTGTCGCCGTCCGCTATCGGGTAGACGTTGATGTCATTGATCTCGCCCCGGCGGGCGTCCAGGCCCTCCACCGCCGCGCTGCACCAGCGACGAACCGCCGAGGCATCGAGCAGCGCGAGCATCCTTGGCCCCCCTCCAGCCGGCACACCCGGGCGTTGCGGTGTGGCCGACACCTTACTGGGACCCCGCCGGTCCGGTCCGTGCCCCGGCCCGGGGCCTATGGCGGGCCGCGGTTTGGACCGGGCTTACCCGGCTGGCTACACTTGGCCGGTTGCCCGAATGTTTCACCACCAAGATCTTGAGGAGGCCATTGTGGCCAGCCACTGCGATGTCTGCGGCAAGGGGCCCGGCTTCGGCATGTCCGTCTCGCACTCACACCGCCGCACCCACCGCCGGTGGAACCCGAACGTGCAGACCGTCCGGGCGATCGTCGCCCCGGGAACCCGCCGCCGGGTCTCGGTCTGCACCTCCTGCCTGAAGGCCGGCAAGGTCACCCGCGGCTAGTCCGGCCGCCGGCTCGCTCGGCGCCCATCGCGGTCCCAGCACTTTCCGGGCCGGTTCCCTCACGGGAGCCGGCCCGTTGTCTTGCGCCGGCGGCTCAGCGGAAGTGCTGGTGACCGGCGTGCGCCCAGCGCAGGCCGTCTACCCGCACGCCGGAGCCCTCGTTGACCATCCCGATCACCTTCCAGGAGTCGGGCAGCCTGGTGTCGTTGGGAAAGGTCGCCACCAGCGCGTAATCGTCCCCGCCGCCCAGCACCCACATCATCGGGTCGGTGTTCAGCGCCGAGGAGACGTCGCGCAGCTTGGCCGCCGGCTCCAGCGCGTCGCGGCGCAGCTCGATCCGCACGCCGCTGGCCTCGGCCAGCTGGCCCAGGTCCTGGACCAGGCCGTCGGAGACGTCGGTCATCGCGGTCGCTCCGAGCTCGGCGGCCCGGACGCCCTCCTGGTAGGGCGGCTCGGGACGGCGGTGTGCGTTGACCACCTGGACCGGTGACCGGAACCCCCGCGACAGCACCGCGTAACCGGCGGCCGCCCAGCCCAGCCGGCCGGTGACCGCGACCACGTTGCCGGGCTTGGCGCCGGACAGCCGCACCGGCTCCCGGCCCTGCAGGTCCCCCAGCGCGGTCACCGCCAGCAGCACCGAGTCGGCGGCGCTGACGTCGCCGCCGACCACCGCGGCGCCGACTTCGGCGCATTCCTCGGCGAAGCCGGCCAGCAGCGAGTCCAACCAGCTCAGCTCCAGCTCGGGCGGACTCGCCAGACCGACCAGCAAGGCCTTGGGCTGGGCGCCCATGGCGACGATGTCGGCGAAGTTGCGGGCTGCCGCCTTGTGGCCGATGTCGTTGGCGGTCGACCAGTCCCGGCGGAAGTGCCGGTTCTCGATCAGCAGGTCGGTCGAGGCCACCACCCGCCCATCGGGGCAGGACAGCACCGCGGCGTCGTCACCGGGCCCCACCAGGGCTGACTCGGCCGGCGCCAGCGCGGTGGTGATCCGCCGGATCAGGCCGAACTCACCCAGGTCAGCGACCGTTCTCGGCTCAGAAATTTCGACCAGCCTCCAGTGCGTGCGGTGTACTCCTCCGGCCGGGACGACCAGGTTCGCGCCAGGCGCGGGCTCCATGATCCTCGCCCGGCAAGCGGAGCCCTCAGCCGCATCCGGGCATTGGGCCTGTCATCGGGTTGCGCTAGGTTTTAGCTGCTCCGACGCCACAACGACGAAAGGACGTGCCGTGCCAGATACGGTGAACGCCTACATTCTCATCCAGACCGAGGTCGGCAAGGCCGCCTCGGTGGCGCAGGAGATCGCCGAGCTCCAGGGCGTCACGATGGCCGAGGACGTCACCGGCCCCTACGACGTGATCGTGCGCGCCGAAGCGACCAGCATGGACGAGCTGGGCCGGATGGTGGTGGCCCGGGTGCAGGGCGTCGCGGGCATCACCCGCACCCTGACCTGCCCGGTGGTCCATATCTAGCCGGGCAATCGCCGCTGGCAGCCAGCGCCGCCGTCGCCCCGACCCGAGGACGAACCATCGACCGCGCACAACGTCGAGCAGCCGTGATCGCCACCGCGATCGCGGCCCCGCTGACGGTCGTGCTGGCGTTCCTGCTGACCGCCGGGCACTCCGATGAGCCCGAGCCGGCCCCGTCGGACGGGGTGCTGCCGGCCGTGACCGTGCCGGCCCCGCCGAAGCCGGACGCCGCCACCGAGGCCGCCTGCGTCAAGGTGTTCGCCAAGCTGCCGGTGCAGCTGGGGCAGCTGGCGCCCCGCCGGACCGACACCGACTCCTCCTTCGTCGCCGCCTGGGGTGAGCCGGCCGTGGTGGTGCGCTGCGGGGTCGCCAAGCCGGCGGTGTTCGGCACTGCGGAGGCCGCCCAGCTGGTGGAGGTCAACTCGGTCCTGTGGCAACCCGATCCGCAACGGGACCGGACGGTCTACACCACGGTCGACCGCAGCGTCTACATCGACGTCACGGTGCTGGCCGGCGCCGATCAGCCGTTGCCGTTGCTGGCTCCGGCGGTGTCGGAGCTGCCGGCGCGATGCACCGCCTCGGACGCGGCGGGCAATCCCGGGGCCAAGCTGCCGATCTGCAGCGCCGACCGCTGACCCGCCCGCCGCCAGCCAGCTGACCCGCCCGCAGAGGGGCTGACCCGCCCGGTTCAGCCCTGGCGCTGCTTCAGCGCGGTCGCGATCAGCCGGTCCAGCAGCTCCGGGTAGCTGACGCCGGTCTCTGCCCACATCTTGGGATACATCGAGATGGCGGTGAATCCCGGCATGGTGTTCACCTCGTTGACCACGAGCCGGCCGTCGCGCTGCAAGAAGAAGTCGACCCGCGCCAACCCCGCGCAGTCCAGCGCCCGGAACGCCCGGCAGGACGCGTCCTGGATGGCCCGGACGGCGTCGGCGCCGACGTCGGCGGGAATGTCGAACTCCGAGGCGTCCTCGAGGTACTTGGCCTCGAAGCTGTACCAGTCGAAGTCCGGGCGCAACCGGATCTCGGCGGGCAGCGAGGCCGAGACGGAGCCGTCGGCGTCCTGCAGCACCCCGCACTCGATCTCACGGCCCATCACGGCCGCCTCGATCAGCACCTTCGAGTCGTGCTCGAAGGCCAGCTTCAGTGCGGCCGGCAGCTCGTCATAGCCGCGGACCTTGGAGATCCCGATGCTGGAACCGGCCCGGGCGGGCTTGACGAAGACCGGCAGGCCCAGCTGCTCCAGCTCACGGTCATCGACCGGCTCGCCGGGCCTGAGCACCAGGTAGTGCCCGACATCCAGCCCGGCCGCCCGCAGCATGGTCTTGGCGAACGCCTTGTCCATCGCCGCCGCGCTGGCCAGCACCCCGGAGCCGACGTAACCGACGCCGGCCATCTCCAGCAGCCCCTGGATCGTGCCGTCCTCGCCGTATGCCCCGTGCAGCACGGGAAAGACCAGGTCGACGCTGTCCAGGACGGCGATCGCCGACGCCGCGTCGAAGACGGCCACCTCGCCGCTGCCGGGCCGCACGGCGATGTCAGCGCCGCCGGACTCCACCTCGGGCAGCACCTGGCCGGCGATCTGCAAGTTCCGCGGCTCGATGTCGGTGCGCACCCAGCCGCCGGCCCTGGTGATGCCCAGGGTCAGCACCTCGTACTTGGCCGGGTCCAGGGCGTCCAGCACGCTGCCGGCGCTGAGCACCGAGATCGGGTGCTCGCTGCTGCGCCCGCCATAGACGACAGCGATCCGTATCCGTGACGCCATGGTCTGCGAGGCTAGCGGAGAACTACTCGCTCTTGGTGGAGCGGCTCATCAGCAGCCGGGCCGCGTCCACCGGCGCGAGGCTGCCGTAGCAGACGGAGTCCATCACCCGGGTGATCGGAACGTCGATCCCGTGCCGGCTGGCCAGTTCCAGCACCGACCGGCAGGACTTCACCCCTTCGGCGACCTGGCCGTGGGTGGCCTGCTGGGCCTGCTCCAGGCTCTCGCCCTTGCCCAGCCGCTCGCCGAAGCTGCGGTTGCGCGAAAGCGGCGAGGCGCAGGTGGCCACCAGGTCCCCCAGCCCGGCCAGCCCGGCGAAGGTCACCGGGTCAGCGCCGAGCGCCAGCCCGAGCCGGGACGTCTCAGCCAGCCCGCGGGTGATCAGCGAGGCGATGGTGTTGTTTCCGAAGCCCATTCCGGCGGCCATCCCGCAGGCCAGCGCGATGACGTTCTTCACCGCCCCGCCCAGCTCGGTGCCGACCACGTCGATGTTGGTGTAGGGCCGGAAGTACGGGGCGCTGCAGGCCTGCTGCACCAGGGCGCCGCGGTCGGTGTCGGTGCACGCCACCACCGTCGCGGTGGGCTGCTCCAGGGCGATCTCGCGCGCCAGGTTCGGTCCCGACACCACCGCCACCCGGGCGGCCTCGGCCCCGGCCACCTCGCTGATCACCTCGCTCATCCGCTTGACGGTGCCCAGCTCGATGCCCTTCATCAGGCTCACCAGGGTCGCCTCGGACGGGATCAGGTCGGTCCAGCCGGCCAGGTTCTCCCGCAGCGCCTGGGACGGGATCGCCAGCACCACCAGGTCCGCGCCGTCCAATGCCTCGGCCGCGTCGGCGGTGGCCCGCAGCGACGGCGGCAGGGCCAGCCCGGCCAGGTAGTCGGGATTGACGTGCTCGCGGCTGATGGTCCGGGCCAGCTCCGGCCGGCGGGCCCACATCACGGTGTCGGTGCCGGCGTCGACGAGCACCTTGGCGAACGCGGTTCCCCATGAGCCGGAGCCCAGCACCGCGGCGCGGGTCATCGACGGCCCCGGCCGCTGAGCCGCCGTCGCGGGCGGGAGGCGAGCTGGCCGGCGACCGGCCGCTGGTAGAACTCGGCCGGCGGCTGCTCGCCGCGGATCTCGGCCACCAGGTCACGGATCGCCAGCATCACCCGGTCAGTCATCTGGTGCAGCACCTCCGAGTCCGGCGCGCTGCCGGCGAAGTCGGACAGGTCCACCGGCGGACCGGCCCAGATCGTGACCTGCTTGCGCGGCCAGGGCCGGAACCGGCGCGAGTAGACGTCGAGGAACCGCTGGGCGCCCCACTGGCCCACCGGCACCACCGGCACGCCGGGCGCCAGCAGCGCCAGCCGGGCCACTCCGGTCTTGGCCTGCATCGGCCAGAAGTCGGGATCCCTGGTCACGGTGCCCTCTGGGTAGATCAGCACGACCTCGCCACGCCCCAGCGCCTCCACGGCGGCCTGCAGCGCCTGGGCAGCGTCAGCCGTGTCGCGACGCACCGGGATCTGACCGGCCCCGGTGACGATCCGGCCCAGCGGGAACGGCAACTGGAACAGGCTGATCTTGGCCAGGAACCGCGGCACCCGGCCGGCGTCCCAGATGAACCGGGCGAAGATCAGCGGGTCGGCGTAGGAGATGTGGTTGACCGCCACGATGGCAGGCCCGGTTGCCGGAATCCGGTCCAGGCCGGCCCAACGCCGCCGGAACAGCAGGCTGATCGTCGGGTAGACCAGGATCACGGCGAACCTCATGTACGGTCCCACCTTCTCCGCGTGCCGTCGCGCCAACCGAGTTCCCTCCACCTGCTTGCTGTTGAGCTCACGGCCGGGCGAGCGGCGCCGGCGGGTGCGAGTCTGCCACCGCCGTGCCCTAGTGGCAGCATCTGGAGAGTGCAATGGCGAGTTCTGGTTCCGATCAAGCACTCGACGCTGGCCAAGACCCGGCTGCGCGCCGCCACCTCGGAGCAGGCTCAGCACGCCGAACTGGTCCGGGCCATCCAGCTCGACACCCTGGACGCGGTGCTCGCCCTGCGCACCCATCCGTTGCTGGGTGGGTTGTTCGTGGTCACCGGCCCGGACCCCGCTCAGCCGGCTCCGGCGCTGCCGGCCGGGATCGAGATCCTTCCCGACGCCGGCGGCGGTCTGAACCCGGCGCTGGAAGCGGCCGCTGCCGAGCTGAGCCGGCGCTTTCCGGCCGACGGCGTGGTGGCGATGGTCGGTGACCTGCCGGCGTTGCGGGCCGCAGATCTGCTGGCGGTGCTGCATCAGGCGCCGGCCGTCGGGCGCAGCTTCGTCCGCGACGTCGACGGCAGCGGCACCACGCTGCTGGCCGCCGGGCCGCGTTCGCGGTTGATGCCGCTGTTCGGCCCGGACTCGGCGCGCCGGCACCTGGCCTCCGGCGCCCGGGAGCTGGACGCGGCGGCCAGCCTGCGCTGCGACGTGGACTCGGCAGCGGACCTGCGGCGGTGCCTGGAACTGGGCGTCGGGATGCTGACCTCGCAGCTGGTGGCCGGCCTGGTCTGACCGGCTGGTCTGACTGACTGGCTGGTCTGACTGGCTGGTCTGACCGGCAAGGGTCTGAACGGCAAGGGTCTGAACGGGCTGAGTCCGAGCAGCCGAGGGCAACCGGTCGGCTGATCGGGTTTAGGCGGGCAGAATGGCCCTATGACCGAAACACTTGCCACCCCGGAGTCCGCAGAGTCCCCGGAGTCCGCAGAGTCCGCAGAGTCCACGGCCGAAGAGTCCACGGCCGGCTCGGCTGCGCCAGCGGACCAGGACCAGGACCAGCTGCCGGAGGGCCGGTTCTCCAACCGCGAGATGTCCTGGCTGAACTTCAACGCCAGGGTGCTGGCGCTGGCCGAGGACCGGCGGCAGCCGCTGCTGGAGCGGATGAAGTTCCTGGCGATCTTCGCCAGCAACCTCGACGAGTTCTACATGGTGCGGGTGGCGGGGCTGAAACGGCGGCTGGAGATGGGGCTGGGGGTCCGCGCGCCGGACGGGCTCACCACCCGGGAGTCGCTGGTGCTGATCGGTGAGCGCAGCCGCGAGCTGGTGGCCCGGCATGCCCGCTGCTTCAGCTCCGACATCGAGCCGGCGCTGGCCGCCGAGGGAATCCGGATCCTGAGCTGGGAACACCTGGACGCCGACCAGCAGCAGGAGTTGACGCAGTACTTCCACTCCAAGATCTTTCCAGTGCTCACCCCGCTGGCGGTCGACCCGGCGCACCCGTTCCCCTACATCTCCGGGCTCTCGCTCAACCTGGCGGTGCTGGTCCGCGAGCCCGGATCCGAGCTGGACAAGTTCGCCCGGGTGAAGGTGCCCAACAACGTGGCGCGGTTCGTGACGGTGCGCAAGACCTCCGAGGAGGCCGGATTCCTGCCCATCGAGGAGCTGATCGCGGCGCACCTGTCCGCGCTGTTCCCGGGCATGCAGATCGTCCAGCACCACCTCTTCCGGGTCACCCGCAACACCGACTTCGAGGTCGACGAGGACCGCGACGAGGACCTGCTGCAGGCTCTGGAGCGCGAACTCGTCCGGCGCCGGTTCGGCCCGGCGGTCCGGCTCGAAGTAGCCGAGAACATCGCCGACGAGGTGCTCGACCTGCTGACCAGCGAGATCGACGTCCAGCCCGAAGAGGTACTGCGGGTACCGGGTCTGCTCGACCTCACCTCGTTGTGGCAGGTCTATGACGTGGACCGGCCGGCGTTGAAGGAGAAGCCGTTCGTGCCGGCCACCCATCCGCGCTTCGTCGACGGCGAGACGCCGAAGTCGGTGTTCGCCACCCTGCGCGACGGCGACGTGCTGGTGCACCATCCCTACGAGTCCTTCGCCACCAGCGTGCAGCGCTTCATCGAGCAGGCCGCGGCCGATCCCAATGTGCTCGCCATCAAGCAGACGCTGTACCGCACCTCCGGTGACTCGCCGATCGTGGACGCGTTGATCGACGCCGCCCAGGCCGGCAAGCAGGTGATGGCGCTGGTCGAGATCAAGGCGCGTTTCGACGAGCAGGCCAACATCAAGTGGGCCAGGGCGCTGGAGCGCGCCGGCTGCCACGTCGTCTACGGGCTGGTGGGGCTCAAGACGCACTGCAAGACCTCGCTGGTGGTACGCCAGGAAGGTGGCTCGCTGCGCCGCTACGCCCATATCGGCACCGGCAACTACCACCCCAAGACCGCGCGGCTGTACGAGGATCTGGGGCTGTTCACCGCCGATGAGAGGATCTGCGCGGACCTGACCGACCTGTTCAACGTGCTGACCGGCTACTCGCGCCAGACCGAGTACCGGACGCTGCTGGTCGCTCCGCAGGGACTGCGGCCGGGGCTGCTGACGCGGATCGAGCGAGAGATCGACAACGCCAAGGCCGGCAAGAGCGCGCACATCCAGATCAAGTGCAATCACCTGGTGGACGAGACCCTGATCGACGCGCTGTACCGGGCCTCGGCGGCCGGGGTGAAGGTCGAGTTGATGGTGCGGACCTTCTGCACCATCAAGGCCGGAGTCCCCGGGCTGAGCGAGAACATCACGGTGCGCTCGATACTCGGCAGGTTCCTGGAGCACTCCCGGATCTTCTACGTGGCCAACGACGGCGATCCCGAGTACTGGATCGGCTCGGCCGACCTGATGCACCGCAACCTCGATCGGCGGGTGGAGGTGCTCACCCAGGTCACCGGCAGCAACGCCGAGCAGTTGCGCGCGACGCTGGATCTGGCCTTCGACCCCGACACCACTGCCTGGGAATTGCAGGCCGATGACCAGTGGGTGCGTCGCGGCGGAGGGAGATCGGTGGACTACCAGCAGGTGCTGCTCACGCGGTTGGCCGCGCGGGGCGCGTGAACGGCACGGTCCAGGGCCAAGCCACTCCCGCGGCCGGCGGGGTGTTGTGGCGCCAGGACGATGACCGGCTGCAGGTGGCGGTGGTGCACCGGCCCCGCTACGAGGATTGGACGTTGCCCAAGGGCAAGCTGCACTCCGGTGAGCATCCGCTGCTGGCTGCCGTCCGAGAGGTCGAGGAGGAGACCGGCGCCGAGGTCGAGGTCGGCCGGCGGCTGTCCTCGGTGGAGTACCCGTTCGGCGACGATGCGATCAAGCGGGTCTCCTACTGGGCGATGCGCTATCGCGGCGGCGAGCACGTCGCCGGAAACGAGGTCGATCAGCTGCGCTGGGCCACGGTGGCCGAGGCGACCCAGCAGCTGAGCTACCCGGCCGATCGCGGTGTGCTGGCCGACTTCGCCCGGCTGCCCGTCCCCACCAGGACCCTGCTGCTGCTCCGCCATGCCAGGGCCGGCAAGCGATCCGCGTTCAGCGGCGATGACCGGTTACGGCCGCTGGACAAGGCCGGGCGCAGGCAGGCCCGCGAGGCGGTGCCGGTGCTGGCGGCATTCCATCCGCGGCAGCTGCTGGCCGCGGACCGGGTGCGCTGCGAGCAGAGCGTCCAGCCGCTGGCCGAGCACCTGGGCCTGCCGGTGCTCAGCGCGCCCACGTTGTCGGATGAGGCTTATAACAAGGAGCCCGACGCCGGCCGGGCAACCGTGCGGGAGGCGTTGGAGCAGCCGGGCACGACGGTGATCTGCAGCCAGGGCGAGACGATTCCGGCGCTGCTGAAGCAACTCGGCGCACCTGGCGCGCCGTATCCGACGCGCAAGGGATCGTTATGGGTGCTGTCGATCGCTGATCGCGGCGTGATCGCGGCCGACTACTACCCGCGGCTCGGCACCTGAAGGTCCATCAGGGCAAGGGAAAGCCACCGGTCGGCGAGGAGGTCCGCCGCGGGGACGGCGGCCCTGCTCGAGCAGATCAGCCGGAGCGCTTGGCGGGAGCGCGCCTGGCCGTCTTCTTGGCCGGCTCGCCGGCGCCGTTCGGAGCGGCCGTCGCCTTGGCAGCGGTCGCCTTACCGGCAGTGGCCTTGCCGGCAGTGGCCTTGCCGGCGGTGGCTTTACCGGCGGTGGCTTTACTGGCGGTGGCCTTGCCGGTAGTGGCTTTACCGGCAGTCGCCTTGCCCGCGGTCGCCTTGCTGGCCGGTGCGGACTTGGCGGCGCCCGACGCGCTCGCCTTGGCGGCGGGCCGCTTCGCCGGTGCTGCCTTGGTGGCTGCCGACTTCGCCGGAGCCGTCTTGGTAGCGGCCGCCTTGGCGCCGGTTGCCTTGCTCGTGGTTGCCTTGGTGGCGCTCGCCTTGCCGGGGGTGGCGTTGCCGCCCGAGGCGCCGTTGCTCGCCGAGCTGCCTCCCGGGGCGGCGGCGCTTCGCCTGGCCGGAGTGGCCTTGACAGCCGCGGCAGCCTTCTTGGCCGGCTTGGGCAGCTTCTTCGCGCCACTGACCACGGCCTTGAATTCAGCGCCTGCCCGGAATGCGGGCACCGAGGTCTTCTTGACCCGGACGCTGGCCCCGGTCGCGGGGTTGCGCGCGACCCGAGCCCCACGGTCTCGCTTCTCGAACGAGCCGAACCCGGTCAGCGCCAGCTTCTCGCCCTTGACCACGACGGAGTAGATCTCATCGAGCACGGCGTCGAGTGCGTTACCGGCCGCCTTCTTGTCGGAGCCGAGACGAGTTGCCAGCGCCTCGATGAACTGAGCCTTGTTCACGTGTCCTCCCAGGACGCCGGTCGGCCACCGTGGCCAACCCTCCCGCAGGAACGGTAAGGCGTGGTTGCTCCAGAAACAACGCAATCGGCTTGTGTCGCAAGCACTATCTGACCGCGCGCGGCGAACCCGCACTCCGCGCGGGGGCGCGCGGCGGGCGATCCGAGCCGGCTCAGCCCTGCCGCGCCACCGGCAACCACGGTCTGCGACCTTGTTCATAGCGGTCGATTGCCGCGGTGTCGCGCAACGTCACCGCGATGTCGTCCAAGCCTTCGAGCAGCCGCCAGCGGGTGTAGTCATCGAGTTCGAACCCGTGCACCTCACCAGGCCAGCGCACCTGCCGCTCCGGCAGGTCGACGGTGACCTCGATCCGTGGATCGTCGCAGATGTCATCGAGCAGCCGCTGGACGGTCTTCTCCGGCAGCACCACGGTCAACAGTCCGGCCTTGAGCGAATTGCCCCGGAAGATATCGGCGAAACGTGGTGAGATCACCACCCGGAAGCCGTAGTCCCAGAGCGCCCACACGGCGTGCTCCCGCGATGAGCCGGTGCCGAAGTCCGGACCGGCGACCAGCACCGACGCGCCCGCATAGCGTTGCTGGTTCAGGACGAAGTCAGGCTCGTCGGCCCGCCAGGCCTGAAAGAGCCCGTCGGAGAAGCCGGTTCTGGTGACCCGCTTGAGGTAGACGGCGGGGATGATCTGATCGGTGTCGACATTGCTTCGCCGCAACGGCACTGCCCGGCCGGTGTGCACGGTGAACTTGTCCATTGCTCGTCCTGCCTCACAGATCGGCCGGGCTGGCCAGGCGCCCGGTGATAGCGGTGGCCGCGGCGACCGGCGGTGACACCAGGTGAGTGCGCCCGCCCTTGCCCTGCCGCCCTTCGAAGTTCCGGTTCGAGGTCGAGGCGCTGCGCTCGCCGGCGCCGAGCTGATCGGGATTCATCCCCAGGCACATCGAGCAACCTGCCTGGCGCCATTGCGCTCCGGCCGCGATGAACACCTCGTCCAGGCCCTCCCGTTCGGCTTGCTCGCGGACCCGCATGGAGCCGGGCACCACCAGCATCCGCACCCCGTCGGCTACCTTGCGACCACGCAACACGGCCGCGGTCGCCCGCAGGTCCTCGATCCGGCCGTTGGTGCACGAGCCGACGAACACCGTGTCCACCTTGATGTCGCGCAGCGGGGTGCCGGCCGCCAGGCCCATGTAGGCCAGGGCTTTCTCGGCCGAGACCCGGTCGGACTCCTCGGCGTACCCGGCCGGGTCGGGAACGCTTGCCGACAGTGGCGCTCCCTGGCCGGGGTTGGTTCCCCAGGTGACGAACGGGCTGATCTCGGCGGCGTCCAGGCGCACCTCCGCGTCGAACTCAGCGTCCGGATCGGTGGCCAGGCTTTTCCAGTACGCCACCGCGGCGTGCCAGTCGGCGCCGGCCGGGGCGTGCGGGCGGCCTCGCAGGTAGTCGAAGGTGATCTCGTCCGGTGCGATCATGCCGGCCCGGGCGCCCCATTCGATGCTCATGTTGCACACGGTCATCCGGCCTTCCATGCTCATCTGCCGAAAGACCTCGCCGCGGTACTCCACCATGTGCCCCTGGCCGCCACCGGTGCCGGTTTGGGCTATCACTGCCAGGATGACGTCCTTCGGGGTGACGCCGGGCTGCAGCCGGCCCTCGACCGTCACCGCCATGGTCTTGGGTCGCTCCAGCGGCAGCGTCTGGGTGGCCAGCACGTGCTCCACCTGGCTGGTCCCGATGCCGAACGCCAGCGCTCCGAACGCGCCATGGGTAGAGGTGTGCGAGTCGCCGCAGACGATGGTCATGCCGGGCTGGGTGATCCCGAGCTGCGGACCGATCACGTGCACGATGCCTTGATCGCGATGCCCCATCGGGTACAAGGTGACGCCGAACTCCTCGCAGTTGCGGCGCAGTGTCTCCACCTGGACGCGGCTGACCGGGTCAGCGATCGGGGCGAAGATGTCGGTGGTCGGGACGTTGTGATCCTCGGTCGCCAGAGTCAGTTCGGGCCGGCGCACCGGACGCCCGGCCAGCCGCAGGCCGTCGAAAGCCTGCGGGCTGGTGACCTCGTGGATGAGATGCATGTCGATGTAGAGCAGGTCAGGCTCACCGGCCGCGCTGTGCACCAGATGGCCTTCCCAGAGCTTCTCCGCCAGCGTCTTGGCCATGCCCACTCCCCGCGCACCCGGATGTGGCCGGGCCGTTGTGTCTCAGAATATGAGAAGATAGTATCGAACTATGGGACAGCATAGCGCGATCGGCGTGCTCGACAAGGCGGTGGCCATCCTCGCCGCCACGGCGACCGGTCCGGCCTCGCTTGCTGAACTCGTTGAACGCACGACGATTCCGCGAGCGACCGCGCACCGGTTGGCCGTCGCGCTCGAGGTGCACCGGCTACTGGTCCGCGACGCCGCCGGCCGGTTCGTGCCCGGCCCGCGGCTGGCCGAGCTCGCCGCGGCCGCGGCCGACCCGCTGCTCGAACGGGCGGGCGAGGTGCTGGCCTGGGTGCGCGACACGGCTGGTGAGAGTGCCCAGCTCTACCGCCGCGACGGCCTGGACCGGGTCTGCGTGGCAGCGGCCGAGCGAGCCGCCGGCCTGCGCACCACGGTGCCGCTGGGCGCCCGGCTGCCGCTCACCGCAGGCTCCGGCGCGCAGGTGCTCTGTGCCTGGGAACCGGCCGAGACAGTCGCCACGCTGCTGCGGGAGGCGGAGTTCACCGACCGGGTGCTGGCCGAAGTCCGCCGGCGCGGCTGGGCGCAGTCCGTCGGTCAGCGCGAGGCCGGCGTCGCGTCGGTGTCGGCGCCGGTCTTCGGCCGGGGCCGTCGGGTGGTCGCGGCGATCTCGATCTCCGGGCCGATCGAGCGGCTGGGTCGCTCGCCCGGTCCGCGATTCGCCCCGATCCTGACGGCTGCCGCTCAGCGCCTGCATGACCCGCGTCCCGACTCGCCACGGTCCTGACCAGCGACAAGCCGTGGCTCACGAAGTCTGACCCATCCCGGCCCACGCTCATCCGGCGTCCAACAGCCAGAAGCCGACCGGACAAGCCGACCGGACAAGCCGAAAGGGGCAGTCGCGTCGCGACTGCCCCTTTCGTCAGATCTCGGTGTGCCGGGGCTGACGGATCAGCAACCGGCCCGCCCGCTGGGTCAGCGAACGGCGGACCGACGGTTTCCGACGGCCTGCCAGATCAGCAGGGCGATGATCGCGCCGATGATCGAGCCGATGAGGCCGGACGGCTGGAAGGCGCCCTCGTCACCGTCCTTGCCGAAGAGCAGGTAGCCCAGGAAGCCGCCGATGAACGAGCCGACGATGCCCAGCAGGATGGTCGCGAAGATGCTCATCTGCTGGCGGCCGGGAACCAGCAGCCTGGCGAGCGCACCGGCGATAAGGCCGACGATGAGAAGGGTGATGATCAAACCGAACATGAGAACGCTCCTTTCGTGAATGACATTGTGATGACGTGGAACGAACCGTGCGGGTGGATAGCACCCAGGTACGGCAGGTCCCCGCCGGAATGCTCCGGCGGGGACGAGACGGAACTACTCAGTCCTTGAAAGCGTCCTTGACCTTTTCACCGGCTTGCTTGAGGTTGCCCTTGGTCTGGTCGACCTGGCCTTCAGCCTTCAAGTTGTCATCGCCGGTGGCGTCGCCTGCCCGCTCCTTGGCCATGCCGCCGACCTCTTCGGCCTTGTTCTTTGCTTTGTCCAGTGCACTCAATGGATTCTCCTCACCATCGACGGGATACCCAGCGGGCATCACCGGTTCTTGCAACGGCCAGGACGAAGGCTCTGGTTGGAGCATTCGCCCAGTGGCCGGGTCTGTGGACTCGCAGTCAGGACAGCACAGTCAGGACAGCACGGTCAAATACGGAGCAGCCGGCCCCTGGTCGTTCGCGGCGGCTTGGACAAGTCGTTCGAGCCGTTCGTGCGCGAGCCGTTCGGTCAGCTCGGGCAGCGCGCCGACCGGTGAACCCCGTAGATGCTGCCGGGACTCCCGGACCACCTCAACGATGGCGGTGAGGGACAATCGATCCTCGAATTCGCGGAACAAGCGCTCCACGATGTCGGCGAAGGAACGGTCGTGATAGTCGGGCTCGCCGTCCGGCGAGATTCGGGTATCCGGCAGTGTGGTCATGCGGACCTCAGTGATCAACCAAGAGGTGAAACGCAACCAGCGGCACCAGCCCTCGAGCCAGAGTGGCTCAGCGTGCCCCGCAAGCGACGTCGACCTGCTTTGAACGGGAATCGTTCACGGCTGGCTGTATAGCCGATCTAGGTATTCTAACCGGTGCTGGCTTGTTGTGGCGATAGAAATGTCGAACACCAGTCCGATTTGTAGTTGTAAACTGTGATTATCATAACTTGGTTGTAATCGCTACAGGATCGTGACGATTGCTTGCGTGATCTCTTCCGCGGGTCGGTCCGCGGCCACCTCCAGCAGCAGGCCGCGAGCCCGGTAGTGATCGATCAGCGGGCGGGTCTCGGCCTGGAACACCCGCAGCCGGTCACCGATCACCTCAGGGGTGTCATCGCTGCGCCCGGCCGCGCCGGCTCGTTCCAGCAAGCGCTCGACGAGCACGGGCTCCGGGACGGCGAGAAAGATCACCCGCTCGACACCGGCGTCGGACTCGGCAAGCACGCTCTCGGCTTTGACAGCCTGCGCCACTGATCTGGGAAAGCCGTCCAGAACGTAGCCGCCGGCTCCGGCCGCGGCGGCGAGCACCACGGGCAGCACCAGATCGAGGACCTGCTCGTCAGGCACCAGCTTTCCGGAATCAAGGCAACCGGCGATGAGCCGGCCGAGCTCCGTCCGGTCCCGGACCTGGGCACGCAGCAAGTCCCCCGAGGCGATGTGGGGCACCTGAAGACGCTCGGCCAGTCGAGCACCCTGGGTTCCCTTGCCCGAACCGGGCGCGCCCAGCATCACCAACCTCACAGCGGAGCTCCCCTCATCGCGGATTCAGCCTCATTGCCGACTCAGCCTCATTGCCGACTCAGCCCCTTTCTGCCGTTCGGGCTCAGGTTCATCCGAGCTGCCGTTCGGCTTCGGCGAGCAACCGGACCACCGAACTGCCCAACCGCACGTCGCAGGGATGGCTGGGCGCCGGTTTCTGGGCCGCGGCTGCCAGCTCGCGAGCCGCCGTCGCGAGCGCGTGGCTGGCATCGGCCGGGGATCGCGGCATCAGCGAGCGACCGGCCGGTCCCCACACCGTGAGACTCACCTCCGAAGCGGCTTCAGGGGTGTCGATGCTGACCGCGTAACTGCTGCTCACTCCCGACTCGTGCCGCATGATCAGGTGCACCAGGTCACGCCGGCCGGGCCGGGCCGTGATCTCGACGATCTTCCCGAGCGCCCCGGTCAGGATCGCCAGGGCGTGCGGGCCGACATCCCACAGGCCGCCCTTGTCATGGCGCCAGGGGGTGTCGAAGGGGCTGCCGGCCGCGAAGGCCGAGCCGAGCCAGAGCCCGGCCGCGCCGTCCCAGTCCGAGCGCCCCGCGATCTGCTCCAGCCACTGCCGCTGGCCGGCGTCGAAGCGGGCGGTGAAGAAGACCACCGAGGCCACGCCGGCCTCGGCCACCGCCTCGGCCAGCCGGTTAGCCTCAGCCACCGACACGGCGATCGGCTTCTCGAGCAACAGGTGCTTGCCCGCCCGGGCAGCCCGCAACGCCAGCTCGGCCTGCACCTGGGGCGGCACCGAGAAGGCGACCGCGTCCACCTCGGCGAACATCTGGTCCACCGCGTCATAGCCGGTGACGCCCAGCTCGGCGGCCAGGGCTGCTGTCTTGGCCTGGTCGCGGCCCCAGATTCCGCTGAGTTCGACGGCCGGTTCGCGGTTCAGGCCGGCCGCATGGGTGACCCGGGCCCAGTGACCGTTGCCGACCAGCCCCACTCGCATGCTCATCGCCGCTCCCCCGGTGAGCCGCCCGCCGCGCCGTGAGTCGACGCTCGCAGCTGGCATGTGACGTGAGATGGCCAGCAGCCGCCCAGTGCCTCAACTCTGCCATCAGTGGCTGACCGGCTTGAACGCAGCCGTTGACACGGCGCGCCGACGCCAGACTCCCGGTGCCAGACTCCTGCTGCGGACTCCCGGTGCCAGACTGGGGCCATGAGCATGTCCGGCCAGCATCCGTTCCTGCCGCCGGAGGCTGAGCGCAGCCCGATCCGGCGGCTGCGGGGCCGGTTGCCGTCACCGGTGACGCTGTGGACCGCGGGCTCCGGCGACGAGTGGTGCGGGTTGACGGTGTCCTCGCTGCTGGTCGCCGATGGCGAGCCGGGCTATGTCGCCGGCGTCCTGGACCCGCTGTCAGAGCTGTGGGACGGGCTGCGCGGCACCGGCGCCGCGGTGATCACGCTGCTCAGCTGGCAGCATCGTCAGCTGGCCGACGCCTTCGGCTACGTGGCGCCCGCGCCGGGCGGCCCGTTCCGGCTGGCCGAGTGGACCGAGACCGACTGGGGTCCGGCCCTGCGGGGCGCGGGCAGCTGGGCCGGGTGCCGGCTCAGCGACCGGCCACCGGTTCAGCTCGGCTGGGGGCTGCTGGTGCAGCTTGAGGTGGTGCACACCGAGTTCGGCGACGAGCAACCGCCGCTGATCCACCGCCGTGGCCGGTACCTCACGGCGGCCCCGGAACGCGGTGACCGCGCGCCTGAGCCGGCTGAGCCGTTCGGTTGACCGGCTGAGCCGGCCGGTTGACCGGCTGAGCCGTCCGACCAGGCCCGAGCGTTGAGCGGCTAGACCCGGGGCTTGTAGAAGGCCAGCAGGGCACGCCAGGTCTTGGCGTCGATGACGCCGTTGGCGGGCAGGCCGTGCCGAACCTTGAACCGGTTGACCGCGCCCACCGTGGCCAGGTCGTAGTGCCCGGTGACCGTCTTGTTGAAGGCGCGCTGGACGGCCGAGATCGGCCCGCCGCGCATGCCGGGGAACGTGGTGGCGCCAGAGAACGTCACCAGGCCCTTCATGACCGCCGAGGATCCGGCCGGGGGGCTGACCTGGGGGTAGCGGGGGCACCGGTTGGGGTTGTGGGTGCCGTAGTTGCCCGACCAGTTCAGGTCACTCGGACGGCAGGGCCCGTAGTCGGTGGCGGCGAAGACGTGCCGGCTCCAGAAGGACGTCCGGCCGATGGCGCCGTTCCAGGACAGCGAGAAGTGCACGTGGTTGCGGTGGCAGGAGCTGTCCAGCGCCGGCGACGGGGTGCTGGCGCAGTTGTGGTAGGGCTCCCACTTGCCGCCGCTCCAGGTGCTCCAGATCTTGTTGTTCCAGATCATGTACATGATGCCCATCCGGCGGGCGTTGGCGAACTTGTTGCCCCAGCGGTCGGTGCTGAGCAGGAAGGTCATCACCGAGGCGGCCTGGGCGGCCTGGGTCTTGTCGCGAACCGAGTTCATCCAGTCAAGGCCACGGGAGTCGTAGTGCTCGCTGGTGTCGGCGGTGCAGTCGCGCGGGTTGCCGAAGCTGGTGTTGGGATAGGTCTTGACCAGCAACTGGCCCAGGGCCAGGGTGCCCGGACGCCATACCGGCTGGCAGGCGACCTGCTCCACGTAGGCGGCCAGCGGCTCGATCGGGCTGAGCAGGCCGGCCGGCGCCTTCAGGCTCGGCACCGCGGCCGTGCCGGCCGGGGCGGAGGCCACCAGCACACCGCCGCTCAGCGCGGACGTCAGCAGCAGCGCGGCTGCAATCCGGACGGGTTTGGCCAGCAGACGGAACGGGGCGGTGCGGGGCATCGGCATCTCCACAGCAAGTCCGAGACCTCTATGCCCGGGTTCTTTGCCTATCGGCGGGGCTGGGCGGCACTGAAGGCCGCGACCACAACTGGTGGTACCCGGATGCGAAAGAGCCTCCAGATCTAGTCCGGAGGCTCTTGACTGGTAGCCCCGAAGGGATTCGAACCCTCGCTACCGCCGTGAGAGGGCGGCGTCCTAGGCCGCTAGACGACGGGGCCCTAGGTAGAACACGCTAACCGCTGTACTGCTTGCTGCAAAAACCGCTCTTCCAGCTTTCGCGCTGGGGTACCAGGACTCGAACCTAGACTAACTGAACCAGAATCAGTTGGGCTGCCAATTACCCCATACCCCACTACTGCCCGAACCTGTCGCCAAGCGGGCCGAGACGGAACTCTACCCGACGGCGAGCGCGCTATCGAAATCGGGCTTTGGGTCGGCCTGTCGCAGGGGCGCAGTGGGCCTACCGTGCGCGGACCGGGTTGGTGAGCTCGCCGAGGCCGTCGATCGCGATGGTGACCGTGTCGCCGTCGGTGATCGGTCCGACGCCGTCGGGGGTGCCGGTCAGGATCACGTCACCGGGAACCAGCGTCATCACGTGGGATATGAACGAGACGAGGGTGGCCACGTCGAAGATCATGTCGCTGGTGTTGCCGTCCTGCCTGGTCTGGCCGTTGACCAGGGCCCGGACCCGTGCCGCGCTCGGGTCGAAGCTGGTGTCGATCCAGGGCCCGATCGGGCAGAACGAGTCGTGGCTCTTGGCGCGGGTGAACTGGACGTCCGCGCGTTGCTGGTCGCGGGCGGTGACGTCGTTGGCGCAGGTGTATCCGAACACGGCGCCCAGCGCCTGCTCGCGCGGCAGGTCCTTGGCTACCCGGCCGATCACCAAGGCCAGTTCTGCCTCGTGCTCCACCTGGTCGGAGTCGATCGGCAGCCGGATCAGGTCGTGGGCGCCGATCACCGAGGTGGACGGCTTGAGAAAGATCAGCGGCCGCTCGGGAAGTTCATTGCCCAACTCGGCGGCGTGCGCGGCGTAGTTGCGGCCGACGGCGACCACCTTGCTGGGCAGGATCGGGGCCAGCAGCCGAACGTCGCCGATGGCGTAGCGCTCGCCGGTGAACTCGATCGGGCCCATCGGGTGGTCCTTGATGACGGCGACGGTGAGGGCCTCGAAGGGCGGGTTGGCGCCGGCCGTGGCCGGAGCTTCCACCACTCCCCACGCGATTCCGCCGGGGTGAACAAATCTCGCGATACGCACGGACCCGAGGCTACCGGTCGTCGGTCGGCGGTTGCGGCGTCGGTGCGACTGGGCATGGCGGATACTCGAAGGGTGAGCGAGGAACTGTACGCGATAGCGCCGGCCCGGCGGCGGCGGATGGCGCTGGTGTTGGCGCCTCTCGGCCTGGCGCTGCTGGTCGCCGCGATCCTGGTGGTCACGCTGGACGGCGTCGGCTGGAAGCTGGCCGGCTTGCTCGTCGCGGTGCTGGCCGTGGCGCTGCTCGGAGTGGCGTGGGGTCTGTGGCATTCGGTGTCATTGACCGAAGCCGCCGAGGCTGAGCGGCGACTGGACGAGGTGCTGGCCGCCGCCGCCCACTCCAGTGGCGTCACCTGTGGCTCGGCCGCTTCGCGAAGCGCAGCCCACGGCTCGGCCGGTTCGGATGGCTCGGTCAGCTCGCAAGGCGCCGCCAGTCCGGAAGGCTCGACCTGTGGCTCTACCGGCCTGGTTTGCAGCTCCAGCAGCGCGAACGGTGGCTGCGGCGCCATCTGCTTGACCCGCGCCCGCTGAGCAGACCCGCATTCGAACAATCCATTGTTCAACTGACAGGTCTGCACGCGGCCATCTGTCATACCGAATACCCGCGCGGCTAGGACGGGGGCTGTGTGTTCTCGGTCGTTGAGCACTGTGCGTAAAAGCCGGTTCAGCTGGGTGTGCTTGTCTCGCCGGAACTCACGGTAGGCATGGCGCGCTTTCGTAGGGCCACCACGAACATTGCGAGACTCCATAGGGCCATAACGGCAAGGAAAATGACCAACCACATATCCCAGCCCTGGACTAGGCCGAGGATCATAAGGGCCGATTCCAAGGCGAAGATCCCGCCTGCCAGTGCCAAGGTGTACTCCCTTATTAGCCGATAGGCAGGCATGCTATCGGCGTCTTAGGAACGTAGGGCTAAGGCGTTGCCGTTCTACGTGGCACGCGTGGGGCTGGCCTCGGTCATCTGGCAGCTCCAGCCGCCGCGTTCGAACTGGCGATAAGGCGCGACCGGTTCAGAAGACACGACCTGTGGCTCTACCGGTCTGGTCTGCGGCTCCCGCGGCACGGAAGGCGGCTGCGGGGTCAGCTGCTTGGCTCACTCCGGCATCCGGCGTACTCACGACAAGGCCGGCGGCCAGCGGTAGACGGTCCACTCGCGCCAGGTCGCGAATCCAACGGGCGGCTCACCGATAGGTTCGCTCCCGTCGAGTTCACCCGGCGTCGGGATGTCGATCTTGGCAGCCCATTCGACGAGTTCGTGGTCAGACATCGGCCAGGTCTGTGTGAGGCTTCGGCTTGGCGCTTGTCCAAGCGGTTCCGCTGTTCGGCGACCGTGAGCTCGAAGTAGCAGATCACGACAGCCGCACCCGCGTCTGCTGCGGCTTGTCGCAGGGCGGACCGTTCGTCCCGACCCCACAGGCCGTAGTCGATGACGACGTTGATGCCCAGTCGCAGGGCACGCATCCCGATCTGGATCAGCCGGCCCTCGATCACATCCGACGCCGCAACCGGGTTGTCGCGGCCGTAAAGGGCCTTCATCCACTCATCTTTGGTGAGGCGAAGGGCTCCTTGCTCTTCCTCGATCCGTCGTGCGGCGGTCGTCTTACCGATCCCCGGAAGCCCGACGATCAAGTACAGAGTTGGCTGCTTCATAGGGCCTCGTGTGGTTGAAGAATGCGTTGGCTGGCACACGGCACTTACCCGCTGCCGCCTTGCGCTACCGGCGTCGCTGCCCAGCTGGCGAGCAGGCCCAGCCGCTCGTCGGTGCCGGTCCCGGGCTCGGGGGTGTAGACGGTGAGCGACAATCCGGGGTCACCCGGCAGGGGAATGGTGTTGAAGGCGAGGTGGAGTTCGCCGACCACGGGGTGGCGGAACAGCTTGGAGCCCGTCACGTGGACGTGGACGTTGTGCGCGGCCCAACGAGTGCGAAAGGCGTCGCTTCGCGTGGCGAGCTCGCCGACGAGGTCGGTGAGTGCCCGGCTGTGCGGATCGCGCCCGGCTTCGGTGCGCAGCAGGGCGGCGACCGTGTCAGCGGCCTGCTCCCAGTTCGGGTAGAACTCTCGGGCCCTGGGGTCGAGGAAGCAGTAGCGGGCGAAGTTCGCCGGCTTGACGGGGCTGTCGAGGACCTCGGCGTAGAAGGCGCGGGCGAGGGCGTTGGCGCCGATGAGGTCGAGCCGGCCGTTGTTGATGAACGCCGGAACGGTGCTCATCGCGTCGAGCATGTGTTGCAGGCTGGGCCGAAGCTCCCGCGCCTGCTTGCGTCGCCGGAGCGGTTGCGCGCCGCCGCGGGCAGCCTGGGCCAGGTCGAGAAGGTGCGCCCGCTCGGCGTCGTCGAGGTGCAGCGCGCGGGCGATCGCTTCCAGGACGCTGTCGGAGGCGCTGCCCAGGTTTCCCTTCTCCAGCCGCGTGTAGTAATCGGTGCTGACCCCGGCGAGCTGGGCGACCTCTTCGCGGCGCAGGCCCGGGACGCGCCTGCGCCGGCTGTAGAGCGGCACTCCCGCCTGCTCCGGCGTGATCTTGGCCCGCCTGGTCGTCAGGAAGTCACGCACCTCAACCCGATTGTCCATGTCGTCCACGCTACGGCGACCTGGCGCGTCGAGGGGGGTCCTGCCAAGACCTGGATAGACCGGCCCTGTCGGGCCGCAGTCGTGGGGAGTTGAGTGGTTCTTGCCAGCAAGTCCCACCCATGGAATGGAGAACAAGACATGCTTGGTGTGGTCATGCACGCTCCCGGCGAAGTCCGTGTCGAGGAGCGCGAGGACCCGCAGATCATCGAGCCCACGGACGCGATCATCCGGCTGTCGGCGACCTGCATCTGCGGGTCGGACCTGTGGCCCTACCGCGGCGTTGAGCCGGTCGAGCACACTCCGATGGGGCACGAGTACGTCGGCATCGTCGAGCAGGTCGGCGAGCAGGTGAAGACCGTCGCCGTCGGCGACTTCGTGGTCGGCTCGTTCGTGATCTCGGACAACACCTGCGAGATCTGCCAGGCCGGGTTCCAGTCCAAATGCGTGCACGCCGAGTTCGTGGCGGCAACGAGTGGCACCCAGGCGCAGAAGGCCCGCATTCCGCATGCGGACGGGACGCTGGTCGCCACGCCGGGACAGCCGGACCCGGATCTGATTCCGTCGCTGCTGGCGGCCTCCGACGTGCTCGGCACCGGGTGGTTCGCCGCGGTGGCCGCCGAGGCCGGCCCCGGCAAGACGGTCGCGGTCGTCGGTGACGGCGCGGTGGGCCTCATGGCGATTCTCGCGGCCAAGCAGCTCGGCGCGGAGCGGATCATCGCCATGTCGCGGCACGCCGACCGGCAGGCGCTGGCCCGCTTCTACGGCGCGACGGACATCGTTGAGGAGCGCGGCGACGCGGGCGTGGCGAAGATCAAGGAGCTCACCGGTGGTCTCGGGGCGCACTCGGTGGTGGAGGCCGTGGGCACCCAGGAGTCCTTCATGCAGGCCATTGGCGCCACCCGCGGGGGTGGCCACCTCGGCTACGTCGGCGTCAACCATGACGTGAAGATTCCGGGCATCGAGCTGTTCTTCGCCGGCATCCACACCCTGGGCGGACCGGCGCCGGTGCGCCGGTTCCTGCCCGAGCTGATCCAGATGATCTGGGATCGGAAGATCGACCCCGGCAGGGTGTTCGACCTGGAGCTACCGCTGGAGCGGGTGGCTGAGGGTTACCGGGCCATGGACGAGCGCCGCGCCGTCAAGGTGCTGCTGCGTCCCTGATCGACTGCGTCCTGATCACCTGCATCCCTGATCAACCCGGTGGATCTTCGGACAGCCCTAGCTGGCTAGTGCCTGTCGATGCGGTGATTACGCCTGGGCGTCCGGGTGGGGTCGATCCAGGTGGGCGGGATCCAGTGAGGCCGGCCGTCAGACATCTGACAGCTCCAGCCGCCGCGTTCGAACTCGCGATGGTGGTACCCGCACACCAGGGTGAGGTTGTCCAGGTCGGTGCTTCCGCCGTCGGCCCAGGCCACCAGGTGGTGACGCTGGCACCACTCGGGTGGCTTGTCGCAGTCTGGAAAGGTGCAGCCCCGATCCCTGGCAATCAGGGCAATGGTCTGGCTTCGGGTCGCGATTCGCTTCGTCCGGCCATGGCTCAACACCACTCCCCTGGCATCACGTAGCAGCAAGCTGATCGATGCCTCGTCGGCGAGCTTCAGCGCTTGGCTCACGGTGATCAGCTGGCCGAAGCTGGTCTCGGCCCAACCGGCGCGGCTTTCCAGCTGGTCGGCCGTCATGCTGATGATCACCTGAGCCGGCGCTCCGGAGTCGGCCAGCTCGGTGCGACGGACCGCGAGTCCTGCCAGCTCTTCCAGCGCGTCGTGCATCCGCTGGCCATGGCTGCGGGAATCGGCGAGGAGCGACGAGGGCTGGTCAGCCGCATCAGCAGCCGGTCGCGGCGCCGAACGGGGAGTCAGCCAGGACAGCAACAGCGCACCGCACGCCGGCGTCAACCGCCCAGCCGCGCGGTAACCGCCATTGGCCTCGGGGATCAGCGCGAACGTCCGGTGCCGGGCGTGCTCCTCATCAGAGGCGAGCACGCCGTCCGGGTTCAGGTGGGCCAGGATCCGCTGCCCCAGCACGCCGACCTGGCGAGGCCGCAGCTGCGCCGCCGCCCTCACCAACTGCCGCTCCGCGCTCGAGACCTCGGACGGGTCGACCGAGCCGGGCAGCTCGTCCAGTGTCGCCGCGATCACCCGCGCATGTTCGGGTGACACCATTCCGGCAGCTTGGGCAGCCGCCACCTCGGGCAACAGCGTCTCAAGTTGCTCACCGGTCAGCCCCCATCGCGGCCCGCACACCTGCGACGCGGCCACTCGCTGGCCAGCCTCGCGCGGCGACAGCCGCAACGCCGCCTGCAGCAGCGCCGAGGTGGACCCCAGGACCAACCGCCCGGCCAGCGCGCGCCGCCCGAGTTCGGCGACAAGGGCGTGATCGACCACCGCGAGCCGGCGCCGGAGCACCTCGAATTCTCGTAGCTCGGCCAGCACGTCGGCATCGGTCAGCTTGCCGAGCAGCCCGGCCGAGACATCGCCGAGATAGGACGACAGCTCACCCGCGACATCGGCAAGTGCCGCCGATGCCACCCCGTCAGTCAGCTTGTCCATGTATCAGACACTACGGGGAGGGTCTGACAATAGTGCTGGTACATAAAGGGATTGTGTTTCAGCAGGGAAGCCGACCCCCAGCCGACCCCCAGCCGACCCCCAGCCGACCTCAGTCTCAGCGCTCCAGCAGGCCGAACCGCACGGCGTCAGCCAATGCCAGCCAGGACGCCTCGACGATATTGGGATGCACCCCGACCGTCGTCCACTCCTCGGCCTTGTCAGAGGTCTCGATGAGCACCCGGGTAGTCGCGTCGGTGCCGTGCTTGCCCGGCAGGATGCGGACCTTGTAGTCCGACAACTCCAGGCCCGCCAGCCTCGGAAAGACTTCCTCCAACGCTGAGCGAAGCGCCAGGTCCAGGGCGTTGACCGGGCCGTTGCCCTCCGCGGTGGTGATCATCCGGCGGTCGCCGGCATGCACCTTGACCGTCGCCTCGGTCATCACGCTGCCGTCTTCCCGGCGGTCGATGATCACCCGATAGGACTCGACGGTGAACTGGGTGGGCGCGGTGTGCAATTCCTCGCGGACCAGCAACTCGAACGAGGCGTCCGCGGCTTCGTAGGACCATCCGGCCGATTCGCGCTCCTTGACCCGTTCCACCACCTTGCCGACCACGTCCGCCCGGCTGCTGACGTCCACGCCAAGCTCCGCCGACTTCAACTCGACCGAGGCCCGGCCGGCCATCTCGGTGATCAGGATCCGCTGGCTGTTGCCGACCCGCTCCGGCTCCAGGTGGTTGTACAGCTCCGGACCGGCCTTGATCGCCGAGGCGTGCAGGCCGGCCTTGTGCGCGAAGGCGGAACTGCCGACATAGGGAGCGTGGGTGTCCGGCGCCAGGTTGGCGATCTCGGCGATCGCGTGCGACACCCGAACGCTCTCAGCGATCGCGCCCGGCGGCAGCACGTCCAGGCCCATCTTGAACACCAGGCCCCCGATCACCGAGAAGAGGTCGGCGTTGCCGGCCCGCTCGCCGTAGCCGTTGGCGGTGCCCTGCACGTGAGTCGCCCCGGCAGCCACCGCGGCGAGGGTGTTGGCGACCGCGCAGCCGGTGTCGTCCTGGGTGTGGATGCCCAGCCGGATGCCGGTGCGAGCCGACACCGCCGACACCACCTCGGCGATGCCCATCGGCAGCATGCCGCCGTTGGTGTCGCACAGCACCCCTACGTCCGCACCCGCCGCCGCGGCGGCCTCGAGCACCCGCAGCCCGTAGTCCCGGTCATGGGAGTAGCCGTCGAAGAAGTGCTCGCAGTCGAGGAACACCCGGCGACCGGCCGCTGTCAGGTAGCCGACGGTGTCCGACACCATCGCCAGGTTCTCCTGCCGGCTGGTGCGCAGGGCGCGTTCGACGTGCCAGACATCGGACTTGGCCACCAGCGTGATGACCGGGGCGCCGCTGTCGAGCAGGGCCCGCACCTGGGAATCCTCGGCCACCGCGACGCCGGGCTTGCGGGTGGCGCCGAAGGCCACCAGGGTGGCGTGCCGCAGCAGCAACTCACCTCCGGCGGCCCGGGTGAAGAACTCGGTGTCCTTGGGAACCGCGCCGGGCCAACCGCCCTCGATGAAGCCGACTCCCAGCGAGTCGAGCAGCCGGGCTATCGCCAGCTTGTCCGTCACCGAATAGCTGATGCCCTCACGTTGGGCGCCGTCGCGCAGGGTGGTGTCGAAGACGTGGAAGTCGTCGCTGAGCATGGCGGTCTCTTTTCCGGACAGGGGATGCGTCGCTGGGTCGGGCGCGGCTGGGATCAGTGCGCGACCGGATATCAGGCGCGCGAGGATCAGGGTGCGGTGGCGGACGCGATCCGCTCGCCGATCTCATCGGTGCTGCCCGGCCCGGCCGGATCGCGGGCGCTCAGATCGGCGGCCACCGCCGCCTCCACCCGGGCCGCCGCCTCGTCCTGGCCGAGGTGACTGAGCAACATCGCGACTGACAGGATCGCCGCGGTCGGATCGGCCTTGGCCTGACCGGCGATGTCAGGAGCCGAGCCGTGCACCGGCTCGAACATCGACGGGCTGGTCCTGGCCGGGTTGATGTTCCCGCTTGCGGCCAAGCCGATTCCGCCCGCGATGGCCGCCGCCAGATCGGTGAGGATGTCACCGAACAGGTTGTCGGTGACGATCACGTCATAACGTCCGGGATCGGTCACCAGGTAGATCGTCGCCGCGTCCACGTGGTGGTAGGCGACGGTGACCTGCGGGTACTCCTCAGCCACCTGCCGCACCGTCCGGAACCACAGATCACCGGCGTGCACCAGCACATTGTTCTTGTGCACCAGGGTCAGGTGCTTGCGTGGCCGCCGGGTGGCGCCTTCGAACGCGGCCCGCACCACTCGCCCGACGCCGAAGGCGGTGTTGATGCTCACCTCGGTCGCGATCTCGTGCGGGCTGTGCTTGCGCAAGGCGCCGCCGTTGCCGGCGTAGGGCCCCTCGGTGCCCTCCCGGTAGACCACGAAGTCGATGTCGGGCCGGCCGGCCAGCGGGGTGCTGACGCCTGGGTACAGCTTGGCCGGGCGCAGGTTGACGTAGTGATCGAGTTCGAACCGCAACCGCAACAGCAAACCGCGCTCGAGCACCCCGGACGGCACGGACGGGTCGCCGACCGCGCCGAGCAGGATCGCGTCGTGCTGGCGCAGCTCGGCGAGCACCGAGTCCGGCAGTGCCTCGCCGGTGCGGTGCCACAGGATCGCGCCCAGGTCGAACCGGGTCTTCTCGACACCAGGCAGCACCGCGTCCAGCACCTTCAGCGCCTGCGCGATGACCTCGCCGCCGATCCCGTCACCGGGGACCACAGCCAATTTCATGGATCTACCCTGTTTCGCTCGTACCTGACCGCGGGTGACGCCTAACGGGCGGCGGTGCCCTCGTGATAGTCGGCGTCGGCGTCGCTGTTCACCCAGCTCATCAGGCCACGCAGCTTGCGCCCGGTCTCCTCGATCGGATGCTGCTCGCCCTTGGCCCGCAACGCTGTGAACTCCGGAGCGCCGGCATCCTGGTCGGCGATGAAGCGCGCGGCGAACGAGCCGTCCTGGATCTCGCTGAGGACCGCCTTCATGTTCTCCTTGACGCGCGCGTCGATCACCCGGGGGCCTGAGACGTAGTCGCCGTACTCGGCGGTGTCCGAGATCGACCAGCGCTGCTTGGCGATTCCGCCCTCATACATCAGGTCGACGATCAGCTTGAGCTCGTGCAGGCATTCGAAGTAGGCGATCTCGGGCTCGTAGCCGGCCTCGGTGAGCACCTCGAAGCCGTACTGCACCAGCTGTGAGACACCGCCGCACAGCACCGCCTGCTCGCCGAACAGGTCGGTCTCGGTCTCTTCGGTGAAGGTGGTCCTGATCGCGCCGGCCCGGGTGCCGCCGATGGCCTTGGCGTAGGACAGCGCCAGCTCGAAGGCCTTGCCGGTGGCGTCGTGCTCCACGGCGACCAGCACCGGCACGCCCTTGCCGTCGGCGAACTGCCGCCGTACCAGGTGCCCGGGGCCCTTGGGCGCCACCATCGCGACGTCGACGTTCGGTGGCGGCTTGATGTAACCGAACCGGATGTTGAAGCCGTGCCCGAAGAAGATCGCGTCACCGTCCTGAAGGTGCGGCTCGACCGACTCGGTGTAGAGCGCTCGCTGCTTGTGGTCCGGCGCCAGGATCATGATCAGGTCGGCCTCGGCGGCAGCCTCGGCCGGAGTCAGCACCCGCAGCCCGGCGTCTTCGGCCTTGCCCCAGCTCTTGGAGCCCTCGGGCAGTCCGACCCGGACGTCGACGCCGGAATCGCGCAGGCTCAGCGCGTGGGCGTGGCCCTGGCTGCCGAACCCGAGCACGGCAACCGTGCGTCCCTGCACGATCGACAGGTCGGCGGTGTCGTCGTAGTACATCTCCACGGCCATGAAATGGCGTCCCTCTCCTTCGGGGCGAGCCGTCCGGGCGACGGCCGCTGTCGTGCTGAGCTATCCGATCCTGTGCTGCGTTGTCAACCGGCTCGTTCCACCGCCCGCAGCGCCGCCTGCCTCATCGAACGCGGGCCGCGGCCCAGTGCCACCATGCCGGACTGGACCATCTCACGGATCCCGTACGGCTCCATCATCTTCAACACGGCCTCCAGCTTCGCAGGCGGGCCGATGACCTCTACCGTGAGCGCCTCCGGGCTGACGTCGACGACCTTGGCGTTGAACAGCTCCACGATGTCGAGCACCGCGCTGCGGCTGCCTTCGTCCGCCCGGACCTTGACCAGCAGCAGCTCGCGTTGCACCGCCTGGCCCGGCTCGAGCTCGACGATCTTCAACACGTTGACCAGCTTGTTGAGCTGCTTGGTGACCTGCTCCAGGGCATTGCCCTCGGCCGAGACCAGGATCGTCATCCGAGAGACCTCCGGATGCTCGGTGGGCCCGACCGCCAGCGATTCGATGTTGAAGCCGCGGCGGCTGAACAGCCCCGACACCCGGGCCAGCACGCCAGGCTTGTTCTCGACCAGCACCGACAGGGTATGGACGCTCATGACATACCGCTCTTCGCGCAAGCGCTCATCGCAAGATTCGCTGCGCTGCTCGCTCGTGCCTGGCTGCGATGCTCGCTCATGACATTCACACTCCGGAGTCGAAGTTGGGCCGGATGCCGCGGGCCGCGATGATCTCGTCATTGGACGTGCCGGCCGCGACCATCGGCCACACCATGGCGTCCTTGCCCACCGTGAAGTCCACCACCACCGGCTGGTCGTCGATGGACATCGCCTTCTCGATGGTGGCATCGACCTCATCGGCGGACTCGCAACGCAGGCCGACGCAGCCGAGCGCGTCGGCCAGCTTCACGAAATCGGGAATGCGCACCCGGGCCTCGGCCGCGCCCGGCACCGTGTGGGTCCCCAGCTCGGTGTTGGAGTAGCGCTGGTCGTAGAACAGCGTCTGCCATTGCCGCACCATGCCGAGATTGCCGTTGTTGATCACCGCGACCTTGATCGGGATGCCCTCGATCGCGCAGGTCGCCAGCTCCTGATTGGTCATCTGGAAGCAGCCGTCGCCGTCGATCGCCCACACCAGGGTGTCCGGGGCGCCGACCTTGGCTCCCATCGCCGCCGGCACCGCGTAACCCATCGTTCCGGCGCCGCCGGAGTTCAGCCAGGTATAGGGCTTCTCGTAGGAGATGAACTGCGCCGCCCACATCTGGTGCTGTCCCACCCCCGCCGTGAACACCGTGTCGGGACCGGCAATCCTGCCCAGCCGCTCGATCACGTACTGGGGGGCCAGGCTGCCGTCGACGGGCTCGTCATAGCCCAGCGGGTAGGTCCGTCGCCAGCCGTCGACCTCCTGCCACCAGCCGGTCAGGTCGCAGCGGTTGCCGGTGGCGTACTCCGACTGCACCGCGGCGATCAGGTCGCCGATCACCTCGCGGGCGTCACCCACGATCGGAACGTCGGCGACCCGGTTCTTGCTGATCTCGGCAGGGTCGATGTCGGCGTGGATCACCGTCGCGTGCGGGGCGAACGAGTCGAGCCGGCCGGTCACCCGATCATCGAAACGGGCGCCCAGCGCGATCAGCAGATCCGCCTTCTGCAGCGCCGTCACCGCGGCCACCGTGCCGTGCATTCCCGGCATGCCCAGGTGCTGACGATGCGAATCGGGAAACGCCCCGCGTGCCATCAGCGTCGTGACCACCGGGATGCCGCTCAGTTCGGCCAGCCGCCTGAGCTCGGCGGTGGCGCGGGCCTTGAGCACGCCGCCGCCGACATAGAGCACCGGGCGCCGGGCGCCGGCGATCAGCTTGGCGGCCTCGCGGATCTGCTTGCCGTGCGGCTTGATCACCGGCCGGTAGCCGGGCAGGTCCAGGGTCGGCGGCCAGCTGAACACCGTCTGGTTCTGCAGGATGTCCTTGGGGATGTCGACCAGCACCGGGCCGGGACGCCCTGTCCGGGCCAGGTGAAATGCCTCTGCGATGGTCTGCGGGATCTGCTCGGCGTGCTGCACCAGGAAGTTGTGCTTGGTGATCGGCAACGTGATCCCGGAGATGTCGGCCTCCTGGAAGGCATCGGTGCCGATCGCCGGGAACGGGACCTGGCCGGTGATGGCGACGATGGGGACCGAATCGAGAAAGGCATCGGCGATCGGGGTGACCAGGTTGGTGGCGCCCGGCCCAGAGGTCGCCATGCAGACCCCGACCTTTCCGGTGACCTGGGCGTAACCCTCTGCCGCGTGCCCGGCGCCCTGCTCGTGGCGGACCAGGATGTGGCGAACCCTCGTGGAGTCATACAGCGGGTCGTAAGCGGGCAGGATCGCTCCGCCAGGTATGCCGAAAACCACCTCGGCGCCCACCTCTTCCAGCGACCGAACCAGCGACTGTGCCCCGCTGACCTGCTCGCAGTCGCGCGTCGATGTCATCGCTCGATCCCCTTCTGGCGGCTTCGGCTCGGGATGCTGTGATCCCCTTTGTGCTTACTAGGACGTCCGACTTCTCGTTCGGGCAACAAAAAACCCTTCATGCGATTGCACGAAGGGTCTGCGCGTCTGCTTGCGGCTATGGCCGGAAGAAGACGCGCTAGTCGATAAGTACCAGGTGTTGCACAACTGGAACCCTACACCGGGTTTTCGGGACCGTTCAAAATTTCGGGATCGATGTCCCGGATCGTGGGATTAGTCGCTCGGGGCCATCACCGTGAGAGCACCATGACTTCACCCAGCCAACACAAGGTGATTCGTCGTCAAGTGGCCGGACAGCCAGGAAACACGGCGGATTGGCGACCGGTGACGACGGGTATTCGGCCACAACCTCGGCAATGATGACGATTGGGCTGCATTGTCGGCCAAAATGAGGGTTTACCTCGATTCATTGCAGACTTTCACCCTCGGCGCATGGCACCATTCCGGCATGCCAGCCGTCCAGGGCCCAGCGCTGTGGTTGTCGGCTGCCGCGACCGCGGTGTGCGCCGTCACCGTTGCGGCCATGGCGACCTCGGACGGCCCGCGCCGGCCGCTGACCTTCGCCGGCGCGGTGCTGCTGCCCGGCGGCCCACCCAGCGCCCCCGCACCGGCCGCCGGCGCCGCCACCCGGGCCAGCCGGCCCAGCGCGTCACCGACCCGCCCGCGAACCTCGACCACCCGCCCGAGTCCTTCACCCACCGCGGCCAGCACTGCCGGGTACTCGGCCTCCATGCCCGCGGTGATCCCGGTCCAGCACGGCCCCACCAGCACGAGCGCGCCCACTGCCGCCCCGCCGTCCTCGCCGGCGGCAATCGCCGGGCCGGCCGCCAAACCGTCGGGCAAGCCCCACACGCCACGGACCGGCGCTCCGACCGTGCCGGACGCCGGAACCAGCGCCAGCGCCCTGGCGCAGGCGCTGTTCACCGCTCTCAACGACGCCCGCCAGCGGGCCGGACTGCCTGAGCTGAGCTGGAGCGCCGAACTGCAGCGCAGCGCCGCCGGGCATAACGAGCAGATGGCGTCGGCCAACGAGCTGGCGTTCCGGATCGGCGACGAGCCGGCGCTGGGAGTCCGCCAGGCGAATCAGGGCGTGCTCGGCAGCTACACCGCTGAGAACGTCGGCAGCACGCGGGCAACCGGCTTGGCCGGCGCCCTGGCAGTCCACCAGCAGATGCTCACCGAGCAGGCACCCGATGACAGCCGCCGGCAGAACCTGCTGTCTCCCGCGGTCAACGCGGTCGGCATCCACGTGCTCCTCGACCCCGCGAACGGTCGGATGTGGATCACTCAGGACTTCGCGCAGCTGAACAGCTGAGCGGCTGAACCCTGAGCGGCTGAGCCACCGCTAACAGATAGCGCCCTGGGCCGCGGAGCCGACGAGCTGGGCGTACTTGCGCAGCACGCCGGTGTTGAACCGCGGTGGCAGCGGTTGCCACTCGGCCCTGCGCCGTCGCAGCTCGGCCTCATCGACGTGCAACTCGAGGCTCCGGTTGGCGATGTCGACCACGACCCGGTCCCCGTCGGCCACCAGCGCGATCGGGCCGCCGACCGCGGCCTCGGGCGCGACGTGGCCGACGCACAGCCCGGTGGTGCCACCGGAGAACCGCCCATCGGTCAGCAGCAGCACGTCCCTGCCCAGGCCGGCGCCCTTGATCGCCCCGGTGATCGCCAGCATCTCGCGCATCCCCGGTCCGCCCTTGGGGCCCTCCCACCGGATCACCAGGACGTCACCGGCCTTCAGGTCGCCGGCCGCCACCGCGTCCATCGCCGCCTGCTCGCGGTCAAAGACCCGAGCGGTGCCGTCGAAGACCTCGGCGTCGAAACCCGCGGTCTTGACCACCGCGCCTTCAGGCGCCAGCGAGCCGTGCAGGATGGTGATGCCGCCGGTGCGGTGGATCGGACTGGACATCGACCGGATGACTTCGCCGTCAGGCGCCTGCGGGGCCAGCAGTTCCAGGTTCTCGGCCAGGGTCGCACCCGTGACGGTAGGGACGTCACCGTGCAGCAGGCCGGCGTCCAGCAGCGCGCGCATGACGACGGGGATACCGCCGATCCGGTCGATGTCGGTCATCACGAACCGGCCGAACGGCTTCATGTCCGCCAGGTGGGGGACCTTGTCGCCGATCCGGTTGAAGTCGGCCAGGCTCAGCTCGACCTCGGCCTCGCGGGCGATCGCCAGCAGGTGCAGCACGGCGTTGGTCGAGCCGCCGAGCGCCATCACGACCGTGATGGCGTTCTCGAAGGCCTGCCGGGTGAGGATCTGCCGCGCGGTGACGCCGGCGTCCACCAGGTGCACGACGGCCTCGCCGGAGCGCTCGGCGTAGGCGTCGCGCCGGGAGTCCGGGGCGGGCGGGGCGGCCGAGCCGGGCAGTGACATGCCCAGCGCCTCGGCCGCCGATGCCATGGTGTTCGCGGTGTACATCCCGCCGCAGGCGCCTTCGCCGGGGCAGATGGCCCGCTCGATCTCGTCCAGCTCTGCGCGGGTGATCTTGCCCGCCAGGCAGGCGCCGACCCCTTCGAAGGCATCGATGATGGTGACGTCGTTGCCGTGCAACTTGCCCGGCAGGGTCGATCCCGCGTACAGGAACACCGCCGCGACGTCGAGCCGGGCGGCCGCCATCAGCATGCCGGGCAACGACTTGTCACAGCCGGCCAGCAGCACCGCGCCGTCCAGCCGCTCGGCCCGAAAGACCGTCTCGACCGAGTCGGCGATCACCTCACGCGAGACCAGCGAGTAGTGCATGCCCTCATGGCCCATCGAGATGCCGTCGGACACCGAGATGGTGGCGAATTCGAGGGGGAAACCGTCAGCGCCCCGCACGCCCACCTTGGCCTGCTTGGCCAACCGGTCCAGTGACAGGTTGCAGGGGGTGATCTCGTTCCAGGACGACGCGACCCCGATCTGCGGCTTGCGCCAGTCGTCGTCGCCCATCCCCACCGCGCGCAGCATGCCCCGCGAGCCGGCCCGCTCGATGCCGTCGGTGACTGCCCCGGAGTGCGGCTTGCGGTGGCGTGGCTTACTGCTGGGTTGTTCCGTCGTCACAGCGATGAGCCTACGACTTAGGCTGGGCAACCATGACGACGGCAATGCGGCGCACCGTGATCAAGCACTCGGCCCTGGCCTACCTGATCGTGGCGTTCACCGCGCTGTGCTGCACGGCGGTGGTGCAGTCCCCGCCACTGGCCCTGGTGTACCTGGTGCCGCTGACCGGCGCGCTCTACATCGCCCGGACCGCAACCGTGATCGATGACCGGGGCCTGCACGCCCGAGCGATGTTCGGCTCGCACACGGTCGGCTGGCACGAGCTGGCCGGGCTGCGGCTGGACCGCTCCGGAGCGGTGTACGCGGTCGACTCGGGCGGGGGCCAGCTGAAGCTGCCCTGCGTGCGCAGTACCAGGCTCGACGCCCTGATCGCCGCCGGGGCCGGCCGGATACCGGACCCCGCGGCCACGGCCGATCGGCGTCCGGACAGCTGAGGCGGCGGCTCAGTACTGGCCGGTCACGGTGTTCTGCAGCGGCTGCTCGTGCAGGTGGCGTCCCAGCTGTCCCACCAGCAGCGCCGCAAACCGGTCACCGAAACCGAGCACCGAGCCCGCCACGTGCGGGGTGAGCAGCAGGTTCGGCGCCGTCCACAGGGGGTGGTCCGAGGGCAACGGCTCAGGGTCGACGACGTCGATGGCGGCCCGCAGCCGGCCGGAGGTCAGCTCGGCCAGCAACGCGCCGGTGTCCACGACCGGCCCGCGGGCGGCGTTGACCAGAATCGCGCCGTCTCCCATCGCGGCCAGGAACGCGGCATCGACCATGCCGACCGTCTCGGGGGTCTTGGGCACGATCAGCACCACCGCATCGGCGCCGGGCAGCAGGTCGGGCAGCTCAGCGATCGAGTGCACTCCCTCGCGGGCCGTGCGGGCCACGAACACCGGGCTCGCGTCGCAGGCGGTGATCCGGCGGGCCAGCTGCTGGCCGACGTCGCCGGCGCCGATGATCAGCACCCGCTTGCCGGCCAGCTCGTCGGTCATCGAGTAGTCCCAGCGGCGCTGCTGGCGGGCCCGCTCGAACCGGGGGAACTCCCGGAACACCGACAGCAACGCCGTCAAGGCCCACTCGGAGGTGGAGGAACCGTGCACCCCCCGGGCGTCACAGAGCTCGACGCCGTCCGGCACCACCTGCAGCAGGACGTCCACCCCCGCGGTCTGCGCCTGGATCACCCGCAGTGCGGGCATCGCCGCCACGATCTCCCGGTAGACCGCCGGGTTCGCGCCCAGGAAGTCCGGCACCCAGAACTGGACGCCGGACAGCCGCTCCGACGGCTTGCTGGCCGGCTCGTGGATCACCGCGTCGGCGAGGATCTGGATCAGCTCGGGCTCGGAATCCGGCTGCCGCCTGGCCATGGCCAGCCCGCGATCCCGGACGGCGGTGGAGGGCACGCACAGTCGGCTCACGCCACCAAACTAGCCTGAGCCGGCCCGAGCTGAGCGCCCGATGCCCGCAGTCGGCTCCGGAGCAGGCAGACTGGAACGGTGTTGCCCACCGTCCTCACCCGTTCAGCGGTGCTGACCCGTTCAGCGGTCGCCGCCGCCGTCCTCGCGCTGGCCGTCAGCACCGGCTGCACGGCCGGTGCGGCCGGCAGTGAACCGACCTGGGTGCCGAAGCCGAACTACCAGGGCAACAACGACCCGAGGCCGCAGTTGCCCCGGCCTGGGGTGCCGGCGCCGTCGGAGTCCACCAGCCCGTCCGTCCCCGGCTCCACCCCGGGCGCGCCCCGGCCCGGTCCGACCACCACCGCGCCCGCGGGTGACCCGAGCGTGGTGGCGACCAAGCTGAACCAGCCGACCGGGCTGGTGGTGCTGCCCGACGGAACCGCGCTGGTCGGCGAGCGCACCACCGGCCGGATCCTGCGGGTGCAGCCGGTGCCGGGCCGGCCGGCCACCCTGGTCCAGCGGCTGGCCGGGGTGGACGGCAGCGGCGACGGCGGCCTGATGGACCTGGCGATCTCGCCGACCTTCGCCGAGGACGGCCTGATCTATGCCTACCTGAGCACTGCCACCGACAACCGGGTCGTGCACTTCGCCCCCGGATCGCAGCCATCGGCGATCCTCACCGGCATCCCGAAGGGCCGGACCGGCAACGCCGGCCGGATCGCCTTCGACGCCACCGGCGCGCTGCTCACCGGAACCGGCGACGCCGGCCGGCCCGCGCTGGCGGCTTCGACCACCAGCCTGGCCGGAAAGATCCTGCGCACCAGCGACATCGGCCGGCCACTGCCCGACAACCCGACGCCCAGCTCGCCGATCTTCGCCCGGGGCCTGCGCAGCGTCAACGGGCTCTGCGTGGATCCGCGCTCGGGGCTGCGGATCGCCATCTCGGCCGCCTCGCCGGCCTCGCCCGGAGCCGCGGCCTCGGCCGATGAGGTGAACGTCATCAAGGCCGGCGCGGACTACGGCTGGCCCGGCAACGGGCCGGCCGCGGCGCCGCCGGTCAAGACGCTGCCGGCAGCCAGCGCCGGGGGCGGCGGCTGCGGGCTGGCGGCGAACCGGCTGTTCGTGGCCGCCTCGACCGGCAAGTCCCTCGCGGTCGGCGACGTGAGCCGCAGCGGCAACGTGGGCGTGTTCAACCCCACCCTGCAGAACAGGTACGGCCGGCTGGCCGGGGCGGTGGCCGGCTCGGATGGAGCGCTGTGGCTGACCACCCGCAACCGGGACGGCCAGGGTCGACCGGTCGCCGAGGATGACCGGGTGATCCGGATCTCGCCGGAGGACGGCGAGGCCAGCCCGATCACCTGAGCAGCGCTCAGCCGACGGTGACGCCGGGATTCCCGGCGTCCAGGGTGGCCGCCGAGACCGACTCGGCGTGCCCGGAGACCAGCTCGACGAGCGCCTGCTGGGCCGACTCCAGCACGTCGTCAGGCACTGCCTCGGCCGAGATGCGCTCGATGACGAAGACCACCTCATCGGAGCCGACGTCGACCTTGGTCTGGTCGCAGTCGCGATGGTTCCAGTGCCGGGTGAGCACCTGCGAGCCCATCGCGTAGACGACCTCCCCGGGCCGGGGCTCCTCGGTGACATCGGGTTCACCCAGCGGCGTGAAGGTGTCCCCGGCAGTGGCGGTCCGGATCATCACCTCGCCGGTCAGCCGGCTCAGGTCGAAGGCGCCCGCGGGCGTCCCGAAGCCGATGGACACGTAGTTGTAGGCGTCCACCGCGCCGTTGATCCGGGGGGCCACCCCCGATTTGGCCATTCTGCGGCTGAGCGCGTCCACGCTGGAGCGAGACCGCCGCGGGTTGGTGCCGAACTTGCGGAAGGCCTCGTGCCATGACAGGACCTGCGGGTCATCCTCGCCGAACGGCGCCCACTTGCCAGCTGCCAGATCCTCCTCCAGACCGCGCAGGGCCGCCTCGGCCTCTGGCCAGGCACTGGCGTTGCGCAACCCGCGCGCGGTCACCAGCCTGACCTGCGCCTCGGGAAACGACCTGCGGACATCGCTGCTGAGCGTGAAGGTCACCGGCATCCGCTGATGCTAATTCAGGCTCAGGTCCGGCTACGGCGCCGGTGGCCGATGCCCGGATGCCAGGACTCGACGACCAGCAGGTCCACCGGGCCGCCGGGCTCGGAGCTGGTGACGTGGGTGTGCACCACCTCGGTGATGTCCAGCCGGAAACTGGTCGAGCCGGCCGGCGCGTCAGCCGCCGGCTCGATGTCGACGAGCACGCCGGCCAGCTTGGCGTCACCAGGCCAGCTGCCCACGTCTTCGGGCGGCTCCAGCGTCGGCGAGTGCACCGCGACCCGCCGGTCGCGCCGGACGTCGGCCAGCTTCACCGAGTCTCCCATCATGCCGAGCGTCACCTCGTCGTCGGTGATGAGCAGTTCGGTGCCGCTGATCCGCGGCGAGCCGTCCCGGCGAAGCGTCGCCAGGGTCTTGTTGGTGCCCGCGTCGAAGCAGGCCCGGACCCGGGCGGCGAAGTCGGGGGCGTCCTGCGCGATCTCGTTCCAGCTGGCCATGCGATCTGGTGTACCAGCCGGCGCCGACAACGCGCGAACCGCCGGTTCAGCCCTGCCGGCGCGACGACACCCGGGTCGGCGCGTCCGGGGTGATCGCGGTCTCGACGGCAGCCGTCTCCATCCCCCGGAGGAAGGCGAGCACCGCGTCGAAGTCGAGGTAGCGGGTGTCGAAGGACACCTGGAAGTCGGTGGCGCCCGGCGGGTGGTCGAGGTTGACGAACAGCGGGACGGCAGGCAGCGCGTGCTCGTGTAGCTGCGACCAGCTGCTGTGCGCCAGCGCCTGGCGCAGTTGCCCGTCGGTGGCCGCCGGGGCGTCCGCGACGTCGTCGGCCGCCAGCCCGTCCCGGCGGTCGTTGTAATAGCAGCAGAACTCGATCGGCTCGCCGCGCTCACGGCTGACCCGTTCCACGACCTCATTGAATCGGCGGCCGTCGTAGTAGGCGTTCTTGTAGGTGTGCAGCAGGCTGCCCCGAGCCCGGGAGACGACGGTGGCCAGGCTCACCTCGGCGACATCGATCAGGAACGGGCTCGACTGCACCAGCTGGCTGACCGAGTCGGCGAGCCCGGGCCGGAACCGGTTGCTCACCAGCACCATCGCCCACACCATGCCGTCCTGGATCCGCCTGGCCAGGCCGACCGCGAACATCGCCGACAGCGCCGTCGAGGGCGAGACGTCGTGATCCTCGGCGATCCGGCGGGCGGCCAGCGCGGTGGCCGGCGAGATAAAGCGTATTTTGCGGTACTCGGCGGGCTGGTCGGGCTTCGGCTCACCGAGCAGTCGCGGGCTGACCACCCGCAGCACGTGCTCCAGGTGCCGCAGCGACGCGGCGGACTGGCGCAGCGCCGCCGGCTGGGACTGCCGGCGCGCCAGCTCCAGCGGCTGGAGGGCCGTCACCGGGCCGGCCGGGGCGCCGGTCCGCGGATCACGCCCGGCCACATCGGCCACCACCGCGGCGATGCCGCCACCGTCGACCATCAGGTGCAGGTACACCGTCACCTGATGGCTGAGCAGCCCGTGCGAGGTGACCACCGCCATCCGGACCGGCCAGTCGTTCTGGTAGTCGAAGGGCTGCCGCTCCAGCTGCAGCCGCAAATCCTCGGCGACCGCGGCCGGATCGGCGTCACCCGCCTCCGCCACCGTCATCGATGCCTGCCCGGTCGCCGAGCAGACCTGATGGGGCGTGCCGTCGGCATCGAAGCGCAGCCGGGTGCGCAGCGCCTGGTGCCGGCTGAGGATGAAGCTCCACAGCTCGACCTGCTCGTCGAGCGTGGTGCCCGCCGGCACCTCGTGCACGCCGCTGAGGGTCGCCGCCTCACCGGTGGCCACCATGCCCTGCCAGACGTCGTTCTGCGCCCAGGTCAGCGGTTGCTCGCCCGAGCCGGTTCCCTCGAACGGCACCGCGACGCTTCGTACCATGCGCTTGCTCGGGTCGCCGATCAGTCGGACGTGGCGGCCACGCCGAGCCGCTCGAGCAGGATGGCCTTGACGGTGGCCGCGTCGGCCTGGCCGCGGGTCGCCTTCATGACCGCGCCGACCAGCACGCCGACCGCCGGCAGCTTGCCGCCGCGCACCTTCTCGGCGATGTCGGGGTTGGCGGCGATGGCGGCGTCGGCAGCCTCGGTGAGCGCGCTGGTGTCGGACACGACGGCCAGGCCGCGATCGGCGATCACCTGCTCGACGTCGGTCCCGGTCTCCAGCACCGCCGCCACCACCTGCCGGCCCAGGGCCGTGGACAGCGTTCCGGCGCTCACCAGCGCGATGACCTTGGCGACCTGTGCCGGTGTGATCGCCAGCGCCGACACCTCGACCTCGCGGGCGTTGGCCAGCTGGGAGAGGTAGCCCAGCCACCAGTTGCGTGCCTCGGTGGCCGGCGCGCCGGCCGCGACGGTGTCGGCGAAGGCGTCCACCGCCCCGGCGTTGACCAGTGACTGCAGCTCCTCGGCGCTCAGTCCGAGCTCGGCGCGCAACCTCGTCCGGCGGGCGGCGGGCAGCTCAGGAAGCGCGGCGCGGATCCCGGCGACCCAGCCGGCGTCCGGCGCCACCGGCACCAGGTCGGGCTCGGGGAAGTACCGGTAGTCGGTGGCCTCCTCCTTGCTGCGCCCGGACCGGGTCTGGCCGGTGGTCTCCTGGAAGTGCCGGGTCTCCTGCTTGATCCGGCCGCCGGCGTCCAGGATGGCGGCCTGCCGGATCATCTCCGAGCGCATCGCCCGCTCGACGCTGCGCAACGAGTTGACGTTCTTGGTCTCGGTCCGGGTACCCCATTCCGACGAGCCGGCCGGGGACAGCGAGGTGTTGACGTCACAGCGCAGGCTGCCCTGCTCCATCTTGACGTCGGAGACCCCGAGGGTGCGCAGGATGTCGCGCAGCTCGGCCACGTAGGCCCGGGCGACCTCCGGCGCCATCGCGCCGGTGCCCTCGACCGGCTTGGTGACGATCTCCACCAGCGGGATCCCGGCCCGGTTGAAGTCCACCAGCGAGTAGTCCGCGCCATGGATCCGCCCGGTCGCGCCGCCGACGTGGGTGTTCTTGCCGGTGTCCTCCTCCAGGTGCACCCGCTCGATGCCGATCCGGACCGTCTGACCGTTGACCTCGACGTCGAGATGGCCCTCACCGCACAGCGGCTCGTCGTACTGGGAGATCTGGTAGTTCTTCGGCATGTCCGGGTAGAAGTAGTTCTTGCGGGAGAACCGGCACCACGAGGCGATCGTGCAGTTCAGCGCCAGGCCGATCTTGATCGTGTACTCGATGGCGGCTGCGTTCACCACCGGCAGCGCGCCGGGCATGCCCAGGCACACCGGGCAGGTGTGGGTGTTCGGCTCGGCGCCGAAGACGGTGGAGCAACCGCAGAACATCTTGGAGGCGGTGCCGAGTTCGACGTGGGTCTCCAGTCCGAACACCGGCTGGTACCTGGTCAGGACGTCGTCGTAAGCTCCTGCCTCCGCACTCAGCGTCGTCATCGCGTCGCTCCTTCCCTACCGGCCGGGACCGTACCGGCCGGGACCGCGCCCAATCGAGGAACGCCTTTCAGGATAGGGCCGTTACTGGCAAGGTAAGCCGCCTCGAAGGCCGCGCCCACCCGGTAGCAGCGGTCATCGGCCATCGCCGGAGCCATGATCTGCAGGCCGACCGGCAGGGCCGGGCCGGTCTCTTCGGAAAGCCCGCACGGCACCGAGATCGCCGGCGTGCCGGCCAGCGAGGCAGGCAGCGTGCACAGGTCGTTGACGTACATGGCCATCGGGTCGGCGACCCGCTCGCCGACCTCGAACGCCACGAACGGCGAGGTCGGCGAGATCAGCACGTCGGCCTGGCCGAACGCGCGGGCGAAGTCGTCGGCGATCAGGGTGCGGACCTTCTGCGCCTGGCCGTAGTAGGCGTCGTAATAACCCGAGGACAGCGCGTAGGTGCCGATCATGATGCGGCGCTTCACCTCGGCGCCGAAGCCACGCTCGCGGGTCAGCGACATCACCTCTTCCAGCGAGTGGTTGCCGTCATCGCCCACCCGCAGGCCGTAGCGCACCGCGTCGAAGCGGGCCAGGTTCGAGGACGCCTCACTCGGCGCGATCAGGTAGTAGGCGGCCAGCGCGTAGTCGAAGTGCGGGCAGGACACCTCGACGATCTCAGCGCCCAGGGACCGCAGGGTCAGCACCGCCTCACGGAACGAGGCGAGCACCCCTTCCTGGTAGCCGCCGCCGAGCCCGGTCAGCTCGTTGACGATGCCGATCCGGACGCCGGCCAGGTCACCCCGCGCGCCCGCGCGCGCCGCGGCGACCACGTCGGGGCCGGCCTGCGGGATCGAGGTCGAGTCCAACGGGTCGGGGCCGGCCAACACCTGGTGCAGCAGCGCGGTGTCCTCGACCGTCCGGCCGAACGGGCCGGCCTGGTCCAGTGAGGAGGAGAAGGCGATCAGGCCGTACCGGCTGACCGCGCCGTAGGTGGGCTTGTGGCCGACGATGCCGGTGACCGCGGCGGGCTGGCGGATCGAGCCGCCGGTGTCGGTGCCGATCGCCAGCGGCGCCTGCAAGGCCGCCACCGCCGCCGAGGAGCCACCGGAGGAGCCACCCGGCACCCGGGACAGGTCCCACGGATTGCGCGTCACGTGGTAGGCCGAGTTCTCGGTGGAGGACCCCATCGCGAACTCGTCCATGTTGGTCTTGCCCAGCATCACGATGCCGGCCTCGAGGACCCGGCGGGTCACCGTCGCGTCATAGGGCGGGATCCAGCCCTGCAGGATCTTCGACCCCGACGTGGTCGGCAACCCCTTGGTGACCACCACGTCCTTCATGGCCAGCGGGACGCCCGCCAGCGGGCCCAGCAGCTGGCCGGCCTGACGCCGGTCATCGACCGCCCTGGCCGCGGCCAGCGCGCCTTCGGTGTCGACGTGCAGGAAGGCCCGCACCTGCGGGTCCACGTCGGAGATCCGGTCCAGGTGGGCCTGGGCGACCTCTACCGCGCTGGCGTCGCCGGCGGCGATCGTCGCGGCGGTCTCGGCAGCGCTGAGTTCGATGAGCTCGGCCACTACTCCTCCTCGCCCAGGATCTGCGGAACCCGGAACCGGTCGTCCTCCACCGAGGGGGCGCCGGCGAGCACCGCCTCGCGGGGCAGCGACGGGGCGACGACGTCGGGACGCAGCACGTTCTGCAACGGCACCGCGTGCGAGGTCGGCCTGATGTCAGCGGCGGCGACATCGCCGATGCGGGCCACCGAGCCGAGAATGACATCGAGCTGGCCGGCGAACAGGTCCAGCTCGTCCTCGGTCACCGCCAGCCGGGCCAACCGGGCCAGGTGCGCGACTTCGTCGCGGGTCAGGGTCGATCGATCGTCAGACACGACTGCAGAGTCTAGGGCTCCGCCGTCCGGGCACCGACCTGCCCTCGCCGCCGGGGAGGCTCTTCATGCGGGCGCTCCTGGCCGGATTGGTGCGGCGCGCGTAACACCGAGGTGACCTGGGCACGGCACACTGAGCGGGTGTCATTCCTGATTCGGGTGGTTCTGCCCGACCGCCCGGGCGCGCTCGGCGCGGTCGCTTCCGCGCTGGGCCACGCCGGGGGCGACATTCTCAGCGTTGACATCGTCGAGCGATCGAACGGCCAGGCCACCGATGACCTGGTGGTCGAGCTGCCCTCGGACAAGCTCGCCGATTCGCTGGTGAGCGCCGCGGCCAGCGTGCCGGGGGTCCGGGTCGAGTCGATCCGGCCGTACGCCGGGGTGATCGACCCGTTCCGCGAGCTGGAGCTGCTGGAGAAGCTGGCCATCAGCATCGACGACGCGTCCAGCGTGCTGGCCGACGGGGTCTGCCGGCTGTTCCGCTCGGGCTGGGCGCTGGTGCTGCAGGCTCCGGACGTCCAGGGCGCCGCCTCGGTGGTGCTCGCCCGCAGCTCGGCCGCGCCCGAGATCGACACGCTGCCGACGCCCTGGTGGCCGCCCAGCCCGTCGCGTGCCCTGGACGCCGAGGAGGACTGGGCGCCGTCGGGATGGGCGAACATGGGCACCGAGCTGGCGGTGGTGCCGCTCGGCCGGGACGCGATCCTGGTCGGCCGGCCGGCGTTGCGCTGGCTGGCGAGTGAGATCATCCGGCTGTCGCACCTGGCCTCGATCGCCGCGACCGTGCTCGTGGACCCGAATCAGCCCGAGCCCCGGATCTAGTCGGTCAGTCGCCGATCCGGGCGACCGCGGTGGCCGCCTCGGGCCCCTGCTCGAGCAGCACCGTGAAGCCGTCCTCGTCCAGGATCGGCACCTTCAGCTCGACTGCCTTGGCGTACTTGCTGCCCGGGGTGTCACCCACCACCACGAACGCGGTCTTCTTCGACACCCCGGCGGCCGCCTTGCCGCCACGGCTGGTGATGGCGGTGGCGGCCTCGTCGCGGCTGTAGTTCTCCAGCGAGCCGGTCACCACCACGGCCAGGCCGGCCAGCGGCTTCGGGCTGGTGTCGATCACCCGCTCCTCTTCGAGCTGGACGCCGGCCTCGCCCCACTTCTTGACGATCTCCTGGTGCCAGTCGACCGAGAACCACTCGCGGATCGACTCGGCGATGGTCATGCCGACGCCCTCGACAGCGGCGAGCTCTTCGGGACTGGCCGACGCGATCGCCTGGATGGAGCCGAACTCCCTGGCCAGCACCTGCGCCGCGGTCGGGCCGACGTGCCGGATCGACAGCGCCACCAGCACCCGCCACAGTGGCCGGCTCTTGGCCGCCTCGAGATTGTCGAGCAGCTTTCGGGCGTTGGCGGCGAGCTCGCCGTCCTTGCGGCGAAAGAAGTCGGCGCGGGCCAGGTCGTCCGCCGTGAGTGAGAACACGTCACCCTCATCGGTGACCAGGCCGGCCTTGAGCAGGGCCACCGCCGCCTCGTAGCCGAGCACCTCGATGTCGAAGGCGCCGCGGCCCGCGACATGGAACAGCCGCTCACGCAACTGGGCCGGGCAGGACCGCTGGTTGGGGCAGCGGATGTCGGCGTCGCCCTCTTTCTGCGGTCGCAGCTCGGTGCCGCATTCGGGGCAGTGGGTGGGCATCACGAACGGTCGCTCGGAGCCGTCGCGCAGTGCCACCACCGGGCCCAGGATCTCGGGAATGACGTCACCGGCCTTGCGCAGCACCACTGTGTCGCCGATCAACACGCCCTTGCGCACCACCTCGCTGGCGTTGTGCAGCGTGGCCATCTCGACGACGGAGCCAGCCACGGTCACCGGCTCCATCTTTCCGAACGGGGTCACCCGGCCGGTGCGACCAACGTTGACCAGGATGTCGAGCAGCTTGGTGTTGACCTCTTCGGGCGGGTACTTGAAGGCGATCGCCCAGCGGGGCGCCCGGCTGGTCGAGCCCAGTTGGCGCTGCATCGACAGCGAGTCGACCTTGACCACCACGCCGTCGATCTCGTGCTCGACGTCGTGGCGGTGCTCGCCGTAGTGCTCGATGTATTCGGTCACCTCGGTCAGCTGCGCCACCACCTTGGCCCGCCCCGAGGTGGGCAGGCCCCACTGCCGCAAGTACTCATACCACTGGGACTGGCGTTCGACCTTGGGGCCGCCCTCGACGTGGCCGACCCCGTGCACCACCATCTCAAGCTTGCGGGAGGCGGTGATCCGCGGGTCCTTCTGGCGCAGCGAGCCGGAGGCGGTGTTGCGCGGGTTGGCGTAAGGCGCCTTGCCCTCGGCCACCAGCCGGGCGTTCAGGCTCGCGAACTCGGTGAGCGGGAAGTAGACCTCGCCGCGGACCTCGATGACGTCGGGAACATCGTCGCCGGTCAGCCGGTCCGGGATCGAGGCGATGGTGCGGACGTTGCCGGTCACGTCCTCGCCGGTCCGGCCGTCGCCCCGGGTGGCGCCGCGCACCAGTCGGCCGCGCTCGTAGACCAGGTTGATGGCCAGCCCGTCGACCTTGAGCTCGCACAGGAACTCGGGTGTGGTGATCTCACGCTCCACCCGCACCAGCCAGGCGGCCAACTCATCGGCGGTGAAGGCGTTGTCCAGCGACAGCATCCGTTGCAGGTGCTCCACCGCGGCGAACTGCGAGGAGTAGTCACCGGCGACCCGCTGGGTCGGCGAGTCCGGCGTGCGCAGCTCGGGAAAGCGCTCCTCGAGCGCCTGCAACTCGCGCATCCGCGTGTCGTAGTCGGCGTCGGACATGGTCGGGGCGTTGGCGATGTAGTACCGGTAGGCGGCGTCGGCCAGCTGCTCGGACAGCTGGGCATGGCGCTGCCGGGCCTCGGTCAGCTCGGCCGGCTCGGCGGCCTGCGGTGAGATGTCATCGGCTGTCGTCACGGCTTCAAGTTACCGCCCGGCGCCGACAGTCCTGCCGGCCTGGCACGCTGGCGGCAACGACGAAAGGCGGCGGTGATGACCGAGCCAGCTGGAATGACCGGCCTGCCGGGCCAGCAGCCCTACCTGCACGAACTGCTTGCCTGCGTGGCGGCGCCGGCACTGGCACTGGCCGATCCGGACGGCCAACTCCGCGACAGCGGCGTGCGGGGCATCTACCTGGCCGATCGACGGATCCTGTCCCGGTCGGTGCTGACGGTGGCCGGCGCCGAGCTGGCGGCGATCTCGGGTGAGCCGGCCGGTTCCAGCGGCACCCGCGGCGTGTCGGTGGCGCGCGGGCTCGGCGACCCGGGCGCTGACCCGACCGTGTGGATCGAGCGCCGCCGGACCGTCTCACCGACGGGCGCCGGCGAGTCGGTGGCCATCACCTCGGCGGCCAGGCTGCCGGTGCGCACCCGGCTCACCCTCGAACTGGCCTGCGACCTGGCCGGCATCGCCGCGGTCAAGGCCGGCCTGCCCGGCAGGGCGCTGGCCGCCGCCCGGCTGGCCGACGGCCTCAGCTGGACCGGTCGGGAAGGCGTCCGGGTCAGCGCCACCGCGACGCCCGCGCCCGCCGAGATCGGCCTGGCGCCGGCCACCCTCAGCTGGGACGTGGAGCTGGGCCACGGCGACACCGCGCTGATCGAGATCCGGTACGCGGTCACCGACCCGGTCCCGCCGGTGGTGACCGCGCCCAGCGGCAGGTCCCGGCTGGCGGAGCCGAGCGTGGTGTCCGGCGACAGCCGGCTGAGCAGCCTGATCGCGCGGTCGGTGGCCGACCTGGCCGCGCTGGAGCTGGCCGACCCGGCCGGCCCGCAGGACCACTTTCTCGCCGCCGGGGCCCCGTGGTACCTGACCCTGTTCGGCCGGGACAGCCTGATCTCGGCAAGGATGTCGCTGCCGCTGGGCACCGGGCTGGCAGCCGGCACGTTGCGCGCCCTGGCCCGCCGGCAGGGCAGCCGGGTCGACCCGGACTCGGCCGAGGAGCCGGGCAAGATCCTGCACGAGATCCGGGCCGCCGCGACCGATCACGGCCCGGGACACCAGCAGGACCGGCGGTTGCGGTTGCCGGCCACCTACTACGGCACCGTCGATGCCACCCCGCTGTGGATCCTGCTGCTGCACGACAGCTGGCGGTGGGGCCTGGCCGAGCCGGAGGTCGAGCGGCTGCTCCCGCACCTGGAGCGGGCGCTGGCCTGGATGGCCGACTTCGGCCTGGACGCCAACGGCTTTCTCAGCTACGTCGACCGCTCGGGGCACGGCCTGGCCAACCAGGGCTGGAAGGACTCGGCCGAGGCGATCCAGTTCCGTGACGGCCGGCTGGCCGAGGCCCCGGTCGCGCTCAGCGAGGTGCAGGCCTACGGCTACGCGGCGGCGGTCGCGGGGGCGACGCTGCTGGAGGCGTTCGGCCGGCCCGGCGCGCAATGCTGGCGCGGCTGGGCCGCTGAGCTGGCCGAGCGCTTTCGGCAGCGGTTCTGGCTCAGCGACGACCAGGGCGGCTACCCGGCGCTGGCCCTGGACGGCCACGGCCAGCCGGTGGACTCGGTCGCCTCCAACATGGGGCACCTGCTGGGTACCGGGCTGCTGTCGCGGCCCGAGTCGGCGCTGGTCGTCCGGCGGCTCGGCTCGGCGGAGCTGTCCTCGGGCTTCGGCCTGCGCACGCTGGCCAGCTCGTCAGCCGGCTACAACCCGCTGAGTTACCACGCCGGCTCGGTGTGGACCCATGACACCGCGATCGCCATCACCGGCCTGGCAGCGGCAGCCGCCGAGGGGACGCCGGGCGCCGGCGCGGCGGCTGCCGGCCTGATCCGCGGGTTGCTGGCCGCCGCCCCCGCCTTCGACTACCGGATGCCGGAGCTGCACGGCGGCCAGCGCGCCGAAGCCGGTCAGCGCCCGGTTCCCTACCCGGCCTCCTGCCGGCCCCAGGCCTGGGCAGCCGCGTCCTCGATCGCGATCCTGACAGCGCTGCTGGGACCGAGACCGGACGCGCCCGCCGGCTCGCTGGGGTTCCAGCCGCTGCGATCGGAGCCCGAGGTGCTGCCGGTGGGCGAGCTGCCGGTGGGCGAGCCGCCGGTGGGCGAGCCGCCGGAGGGTGAGCCGCCGGAGGGTGAGCTGCCGGCGGGTGAGTTGCCGCTGGGCGAGCTGGCGGTGACCGGGCTGCGCTTCGCCGGTCGGCCGCTGGCGGTGCGGTTGGCGGCCGACGGCCCGGTCACCAGCTCACTCGGCTGACCGGCAGCGATCCCGACCGCCCCAGCGGCGGCGCGACGCTCTAGTCCAACCCGTCCCGCAGTGACTTGCCGACCTCGGTCAGCGCCGTCATCACCTGACGGACGTAGGGCAGCGACGCCCCGGCCAGGCCGCAGGACGGCGTGGGGACGACCGCCGCGGCGAGCAGGTTCGGGTCGAAGCCCAGCTTGCTCCACAGCCCCTGGATCCGGCTGCGGGCGGCTTCGGCCGAGATCGGGGCGTCGGTGCCCGGAAACACCCCCAGCCACATCGAGACGCCGGCCTCGACCAGCTCGCCGATGGCGTCGAGGTGGGCATCGATGATCAGGCCGGCGTCGACCGAGACCGCCGAGGCCCCGGAGCTGGCCAGCAGGTCATAGGGCACCCGCTCGGCGCAGCAGTGCACCACCCGGTGACCGGGAGCGGCCACCTCGAGCAGATTGGTCAGGGCGGGGCCGGCCACCGACCGGGGCAGCGACCGGACGGTGCCGTACCCGGACGGGGTGGGCACCTGGCCGCTGAGCACCTGGGGCAGGCTGGGCTCGTCCACCTGCAGCACGAAGGCGGTGCCGGGCAGCCCGGAGCCCAGGTCCGACAGCAGCGACCGGACGCCTTCGGCCAGCGACCCGGCCAGGTCGCGGAACGCTCCCGGATCGGTCAGCACCTTGTGCAGGTTGGGCAGTTCCAGGGCGGCGCCGAGCGTCATCGGCCCGCACACCGAGACCTTCATCAGCGCCACGCCCTGCGCCTGTTCGGTGAGGGCGTCCAGATCGCGGTTGAGGTGATCGCGGGCTCGCGCCAGGTCGCGTCCGGCGGAGCTGGTGACGGTCCAGCCGTGCGGTTGCCACTCCACCGGAAAGTCGATCAGCAGCGCGCCGGTCCGGGCGATCACGTCGGCGCCGAAGCCGCGACCGGGCAGCTCGGGCAGGTAGGGCAGGTCGCCGACCTCGCCCAGCACCAGCCGGACGGCCTCGACCGGATCGGCGCCGGGCAGCGAGCCGATGCCGGTCACCGCGCCGGCCGGCCAGGGATGGCTCATCCGGCGCTGACAGCGGGACGCCGGGCCGGTGACCGATCGCTGGCCGGCTGAGCAACCGATGACTGGTCGCTGGCCTGTGACAGGGCATCCGGTGACGGGGCGCTGGCCGGTCCGGCGCCCATGATGGTGGCCGAGCCGAGCACCTGGTCGCCGTCATACATCACCAGCGCCTGGCCGGCCGCGACCCCGCGCTGGGACTGCCGCAGCTCGGCGCGCAGCCCGTCAGCGCCGGGATGGACGCGCGCCGTGGACACCATGCCGTGCGCCCGCAACTGGACCTCGCAGTCGAAGGCCGCCGCCGGCGGATCGGCGATCCAGACCGGCCGGTCGCAGCGGACCTCGGCCACCTCCAGGTCCGCGGCGCTGCCCACCACCACGGTGTTGGACTTGGGCTGGATCGAGAGCACGTAGCGCGGTTCGCCGGTCGGGCTGGGAGTGCTGAGGTTCAGGCCCTTGCGCTGGCCGACGGTGAAGCCAAAGGTTCCGGTGTGCGCGCCGAGCACCGCGCCGTCGGTGTCGACGATGTCGCCGGGCCGCTCCCCCAGCCGGCGGGCCAGAAAGCCCTGGGTGTCGCCGTCGGCGATGAAGCAGATGTCGTGCGAGTCGGGCTTGGTGGCAACCGCCAGCCCCAACTCGGCCGCTTCGGCACGGACCTGGTCCTTGGTCGAGTCCCCGAGCGGGAAGACCGCGTGCGCCAGTTGCCCCGGCGTCAGCACCGCCAGCACGTAAGACTGGTCCTTGGCCGCGTCCACCGACCGGTACAGCCGGCCGTCCACCAGCCGGGCGTGGTGGCCGGTGACCACCGCGTCGAAACCGAGGGCCAGCGCCCGGTCCAGCAGCGCCGAGAACTTGATCTGCTCGTTGCACCGCAGGCAGGGGTTGGGCGTCCGGCCGGCCTCGTACTCGGAGACGAAGTTGTCGATCACGTCGGCCTGGAAACGCTCCGCGAAGTCCCACACATAGAACGGGATGCCGAGGATGTCGGCGGTGCGCCGGGCGTCGTGGGAGTCCTCCAGCGAGCAGCAGCCCCGGGCTCCGGTGCGCAGCGTCGCGGGCTGGCGTGACAGCGCCAGGTGGACCCCGGTCACGTCCCAGCCGGCCGCGACCGCCCGGGCCGCGGCGACCGCCGAGTCGACGCCGCCGCTCATCGCTGCCAGGACTTTCATGCCAGGACCTTCATGCCAGGACCCTCACGCGCCGCGTCCGGCCAGGGTGGCGAGGTTGGCCGCCGCTCCCGCTCGGCGGGCTCGCTCGACCACCGGCCCGATCGCCTCGACCACGGTCCGGACGTCGGACTCGGTGGAGGTGTGGCCCAGCGACAGCCGCAGCGCGCCGCGGGCCCGCTGCTGGTCGGCGCCCATCGCCAGCAGCACGTGCGAGGGCTGGGCGACGCCGGCCGAGCAGGCCGAGCCGGTCGAGCACTCGATGCCCCGGGCGTCCAGCAGCATCAGCAGCGCGTCGCCCTCGCAGCCGGGAAAGGACAGGTGGGCGTTGCCCGGTAACCGGTGCGTCGGATGGCCGTTGAGCACGGCGTCCGGGACCGTCTGCAGCACGCCCTCGATCAGCAGCTCGCGCAGGCTGGTCAGCCGCGCGGCCAGCTCGGCGCGCCTGCTGACCGCCAGCTCGGCCGCCAGCGCGAACCCGACCGCGCCGGGGGTGTCCAGGGTGCCCGAGCGGACGTCGCGTTCCTGACCGCCGCCGTGCAGCACCGGAACGCAGTCCACCCCGCGGCCCAGCAACAGCGCCCCGGCGCCGTAGGGCCCGCCGATCTTGTGCGCGGTGACCGTCATGGCGTCGGCGCCCGAGGCCGCGAACGACACGCTGAGGGTGCCGACGGCCTGCACCGCGTCGGTGTGGAACGCCACGCCGTGGCTGTGCGCGATCTCGACCAGCTCGTTGAGCGGCTGGATGCTGCCGACCTCGTTGTTGGCCCACATGACGCTGACCAGGGCCACCGCGGCCGGGTCCTCGGCGATCGCCGCGGCCAGCGTCTCGGGCCGCACCACGCCGTCGGAGTCCACCGGCAGCAGCACCAGCTCGGCGTCCTCGTGGGTGACCAGCCAGTCCGCGGAGTCGAGCACCGCGTGATGCTCGACCGCGCTGACCAGCAGCTTGCGGCGACCGGGGTCAGCCGAGCGGCGGGCCAGGTAGATGCCCTTGACCGCCAGGTTGTCCGCCTCGGTGCCTCCGCTGGTGAGGATCACCTCCGACGGCCGGGCGCCCAGGGCGCCGGCCAGCCGCTCCCTGGACTCCTCGATGATCCGGCGGGCCTGCCTGCCGGAGGTGTGCACCGACGAGGGGTTGCCGACGGCTCCGGTGCTGGAGGCCAGCATCGCCGCGGAGATCGCGTCGATGACCTCCGGCAGCATCGGAGTGGTGGCGGCATGGTCGAGATAAGGCATCGCTAGGAGCTTACTGAGCCGGGACGGCTCTGCTCGACCGATGCCGTGACCGGTTGGCCGCCGCCGCCCGCCGGTTGGCAGCCACCGATGGCCAGCTCGCCGCCGGCCGCGAACGGGCCGCCGGTCGGGGCCCGCAGCCGGGAGGACCGGCTGATCACCAGCATTCCCAGGGCGGCCATGCTCAGGTACACCACCGCGAAGCCGGTGCCGTAGGAGATCCGGTCGTGCACCGCCAGGGCGATCAGGGCGCCGGCGAAGGCGGCGGAGAGGGCGCTGACCGAGGAGTCCGACAGCTGCAGCGCCGCCGAGTCCGAGCCCCGCTTGGCGTCGGTGGTGCATTCCAGCATCACCACGCTGACGCTGGTGATCGCGAAACCGGCGCCGAAGCCGGCGAACGGCCAGACCGCGAAGGCGACGGCGCCGGGCACTATCCGCATCGCCACTAGCGCCATCCCCACGCCGCCGATGGCCATCAGCACCAGCCCGAGCGCGACCAGCGCCGACCGGTTGGGCTGCTTGAGACGGCCCTGGATCGCCGACGCGGTCGCCCAGCTGAGGGCCGAGAGCATCAACGGCATGCCGGCCATGGTCGGCGAGTAGTGCAGTTGCACCGACAGGGTCAACGGGAGGATGACCTCCATCCCGACGAACATCCCGGCCAGCACCCCGCGGAAGGCGACCGCGGCCGGCACCCCGGGGGCGAAGCGGGGGGTTCCGGCGGGCAGCAGCCGGCGCAGGCCGACCACCATCGCGACCAGTCCCACGGCCGCGATGCCCGCGCCGAGCAAGTTCAGGTTCTCGCCGAGGTTGGCCACCCCGGCGACGCCGAAGGCGGTCAGCAGCGCGTAGCCGATCCGGCGCCGGTCCATCCGGCCGGCATGGCCGGTGGAGCGGCGCAGCTGGCGCAGGGACGGCAGCATCAGCACGCCGCCGAGCGCCACGAACGGCGCCAGCCCGCTGAACACCCACCGCCAGGACAGCTGCTCGGTGATCCAGCCGGCCACCACCGGGCCGACCAGTCCGGGGATGACCCAGGCACTGGCCAGCGCGGCGAAGATCCGGGGCCGGACCTGGTCCTCATAGACCTCGCCCATCACCACGTACATGGCGGTGATCAGCAGCCCCGTCGACAGGCCCTGCACGAACCGGGCGACCACCAGCACCCACATCGACTCGGCCACCCCGCCGATCACCAGGCCGATGATGAACAGCACCAGGCCGACCAGCAACGGCCGGCGGGCGCCGTGGATGTCGGAGTACATCCCGGACACCACCATGCCGACCACGCTGGCCACCAGAAAGCCGGTGAAGGCCCAGCCGTAGGAGGCCAACCCGTTCAGGCTGCGGGCGGCGGTCGGCAGCGCGGTCGCGACGGCCAGCGCCTCGAAGGCGATGATCGTCATCAGGATCAGGATGCCGAGCGTGGTGATCCGGTAGCGGGGCGAGAAAATCGACTCGTTTCCGGAGCCGGGTTGCTCGACGGACTTCGATGCCACACTCACTGGGCCCAGTGTAACGGCCCGGCGGCCACTATCCCTTGCGCTTGCTCACCTCTTCGGCCAGCTGCGGGGCGACCGTGAACAGGTCGCCCACCACCCCGAAATCGGCAAGCTCGAAGATCGGGGCCTCGGCGTCCTTGTTGACCGCGACGATGGTCTTCGAGGTCTGCATGCCGGCGCGGTGCTGGATGGCCCCTGAGATGCCGAGCGCCACGTAGAGCTGCGGCGAGACCGTGACGCCGGTCTGGCCGACCTGCATCTGGTGCGGCACCCAGCCGGCGTCGGTGGCTGCCCGCGAGGCGCCCACCGCGGCGCCGAGCGAGTCCGCGACGCCTTCGACCACCGAGAAGTTGTCGCCCGAGCCGACGCCACGCCCGCCCGAGACGATGACGGAGGCGTCCTGCAGCGAGGGCCGGGAGCCCTTGGCCTCCTCGACCCGGTCGACCACCTTGGCGGCCTTGGCCCCCTCGGACAGCGCGACCTCGATGTTCACCAGCTCCGCGGCGCCGGAGGAGGCCTGCGGCGGCACCGAGTTCGCGCGCAGGCTGATCACCGGGATGCCGCGGGCGACCCGCGAGCTGACCGTGACGGCGCCGCCGAAGATGGACTGCTTGGCCGTGCCGTCGGCGTTCACCTCGACCGCGTCGGCCAGGAATCCGGAGTCGAGCTTGAAGGCGGCCCGGGCGGCGACTTCTTTGTTCTCGGCGGTGGAGGCGACCAGGATGGCGGCCGGCGAGGCCTGCTTGGCGATGTCGGCCAGGACCTCGGCCTTGGGCGCCACCAGGTAGCCGGCGACCTCATCGCTCTCGGCGGCATAGACCTTGGCCGCGCCGTATTCGGCGAGCTGATCGCGCAACGCCGCCGCGGTGCCCGGCGCGTCGATCACGACGGCGGACGGCTCACCGAGCGAGCGGGCGGCGGTGAGCAGTTCGAGCGCGGACTTCTTGAGCTTGCCGTCCGCCGAATCGATCAGTACGAGTACTTCAGCCATGGGTATCGAGTCCTCAGTCGTCTCGGTGAGTCAGTCTCGGTAGGTCGGTCGTCTGGGTCAGCAGGCTCAGATGAGCTTCTTGCTTGCCAGGTACTCCGCGATCGCGGCGCCACCGTTGCCGTCGTCCTTGACGATGACGCCGGCGGCGCGCGGCGGGGCGAGCTCGAAGGACTCCACCGTGGTGGTCGCGGCGGCCAGGCCGACCTCGTTCTCGGCCAACCCCAGCTCGGACAGGGTCAGGGTGGTGACCGGCTTGGACTTGGCGGCCATGATGCCCTTGAAGGACGGGTAGCGCGGGTCGTTGATCTTCTCCACCACGCTGAGGACGGCCGGGGTGCTGGCCTGCACCACGTCATAGCCGACGTCGGTGACCCGCTCGACGGTGACGCTGGAGCCGTCCACGGTGACCTTGCGGGCGCCGGACAGCTGCGGCAACCCGGTGGCCTCGGCGACCAGCGCGGGCAGCACCGACAGCCGGGAGTCGGTGGCCTCGAACCCGCCGATCACCAGGTCGTACTCCAGGGTGCCCAGCGCCTTGGCCAGCACCTTGGCGGTGGTGATGACGCAGGAGCCGTGCAGGGCGGGATCGACCACGTGCACGCCCTTGTCCGCACCCATCGACAGCGCCTTGCGGAGCGACTCGGTGGCCCGCTCCGGGCCCATGGTCAGGATGGTGACCTCGCCACCGTGGGCCTCCTTGAGCCGCAGGCCCTCCTCGATCGCGTACTCGTCGATCTCGTTGATGACGGCGTCGGAGGCCTCGCGGTCCAGGGTGTTGTCGGTGGGGCTGAGCTTGCGCTCGGCGTAGGTGTCGGGCACCTGCTTCATCAGAACAACGATGTTCATCCGGTGATCGTCCTACCTTCTCTTCTCGAGTTCGAGGTCAGCGCTGGTGCTTCTGCCGCGGATGCTTCTGCCGCGACACCGTGCTGCGATGTCCTCGATGTTACCGGTCAGTAGCAGGTGAGGCGTCGCGGCGATGGGCGTGTTTCCGGTCACCTGCGGCTCAGGCGCCGAAGGCGGCGCCCACCATTGTCCTACACGGCTCCCGGGCGCTGACGAGCCGTGCGCCGGAACGGGGGCTGGTGTAGGAAAGAGACATGGTTATGCCAGGACCGGACCCCGACAACTACCCGCCGATCGACCCGGACGAGCCGGTTCCGGACGACCCGGGAGAGCTCTCACCGGACACTCCGGAGACCCTGCCCCCGGCCCCGGCCGAGCCGATGCCGGGGCCGGATGACCCGGGCAATGTGCCGTTCGGCGAGCCCGAGCCTGTCTGAGGCCGGTTTGAGCCGGCTGAGGTCGACTGAGGCCGGCTGAGTGGACGGTCCTGGCAGCCGCCGTCGCGGCCGGCTGTCGGGTAGCGCGGCTGTCGGCAGCGCGGCTGTCGGGCGGTGGAACTGTCGGGCGGGCACGATGCGTCGCCTCCGATCTGATCGCCGGCTGGTGACTGATGACTGAGCAATGCGCAGGTATGGGGTGGCGGCGCTTCCTCGCTACGGTCATCCGGCGTAGTTCTGACTTCTAGGAACGGCCATCACGATGCAAAGGACCGCGGCGATCGAGGCGACAAGCTCCATCCCGACAGGCAGCCTGCCGCTGACCGGTGAGCGGACCGTGCCCGGGATCGCGAGTGAGAACTATTGGTTCCGCCGCCACCAGGCCGCTTACCTGCACCTGCGCGAGGAGGTCCAGGGGCCGCGGCTGCTCGAGGTCGGGGCCGGCGAGGGCTACGGCTCGGCGTTGCTGGCCGAACGGGCGCCCGCGGTGCTGGCCCTGGACTACGACGGGCTCGCCGTGGCCCACCTGGTGCAGCGCTACCCCGGTCTGGCCGCGATCCGTGCCAACCTGGCCGCGCTACCGGTGGCCGATGCCTCCTTCGACACCGTGGTGTCGCTGCAGGTGATCGAGCACGTCTGGGACCACCCGCAGTTCGTGGCCGAGTGCGCCCGGGTGCTGCGGCCGGGTGGTCTGCTGATGCTCAGCACGCCCAACCGGCTGACCTTCTCCCCCGGCGCCGGCCCCACCGACAAGCCGCTGAACCCCTTTCACACCCACGAGTTCACCGCCGCCGAGCTGTGCCGGCTGGTAGCCGGCAGCGGCCGGTCGGTGCTCGCCGTCCGCGGGCTGTTCGCCGGCCCGCGGCTGGCCGCTCTGGACAGCCGTCACAGCGCGAACGGGGGTTTCGTCGCGGCGCAGCTGGCCGAGCCACCCGAGCAGTGGCCGGCCGGGCTGGCCGCCGACGTCGCCTCGATCGGCTGGCAGGACTTCCAGGTCGGCCCGGACTTCCAGGTCGGCCCGGGCGGTCAGGACGACCTGACGGCGCTGGACGAGTGCCTGGACCTGATATTGCTGGCCAGGCGGGCATGAAACAGCTCGGCAGGTTCAGCCTGGTGCTGCATACCCATCTGCCGTGGGTGGCGCACAACGGCACCTGGCCGGTCGGTGAGGAGTGGCTGCACCAGGCGTTCACCGGCTCCTGGCGGCGAGTGCTGCGGGTGCTGGAAACCCTGGCCGAACATGGCTATCGCGAGGTGGCCACGCTCGGGGTGACGCCGGTGGTGGCCGCCATGCTCGATGATCCGTACTGCCTGTCCGAGATCCATTCGTGGGCCGGGCGCTGGCAGCTGCGCGCCGAGGAGCTGAGCGCGCGGCCGGGCTCGCCGGACCTCGCCGCGCTCGCAGACCATGAGCGCCGTGAGGCGGTGGCCTGCCTGGAGGACCTACAGCGCCGGTGGCTGACCGGCGGGCTCTCGACGGTGCTGCGGCCACTGGTCGACTCCGGCGTCGTCGAGCTGCTGTCGGGGCCTGCCACCCATCCGTTCCAGCCTTTGCTGACCGAGCGATTCGCAGCGGCGCAGCTGAGCACCGGGCTGGCCGACGCCCAGCTTCGGTTCGGCAGCCGGCCGGCCGGCATCTGGGCGCCGGAGTGCGGTTACGCCCCCGGCATGGAGGATTTCTACGCCGCGCACGGGGTGTCGCACTTTCTGGTGGACGGCCCGGCGATGCACGGCGACACCGGCTTCGCGCGCCCGGTGGGCGATTCGGGCGTGCTGGCCTTCGCCCGTGACCTCGACATCTCCTACCGGATCTGGTCATCGCGGACCGGCTACCCCGGCGGCGGCAGCTACCGGGACTTCCACACCTTCGACCACGCCTCGGGTTTCCGGCCGGCCAGGGTCACCGGCGGGTCGGTGCCGACCGAGGCCAAGCAGCCCTGGGATCGGCGGCTGGCCTCGGCGGCGGTGTTGCGCGACGCCCAGGACTTCGTCGCGGCGGTGGTGCGCCGGCTCACCGAACTGCGTGACCGGCACGGCCGCGAGGCGCTGGTGGTGGCCGCCTTCGACACCGAGCTGTTCGGGCACTGGTGGTATGAGGGACCCGAATTCCTGGACGCGGTGCTGCGGTTGCTACCGCAGGCCGGGGTCCGCTTGAGCACGTTGCGCGGGGCATGCTCAGCCGGCCTGGTCGCCGACCGGATCGACCTGCCGAGCTCGTCGTGGGGCGCCGGCAAGGACTGGCGGGTCTGGGACAACGATGTGGTGGCCGAGCTCAACGACGAGATTGCCCATATGCAGAAACGGTTGTTCTCGCTGCTGGACAACCGGCCGGAGGGAAGCGGGCGCGACCCGGCGGCTGATCAGCTGGTGCGCGAGGCGTTCCTGCTCAGTTCCAGCGACTGGGCCTTCATGGTCAGCCGGAACTCGGCCGCCGACTACGCCCGCGAGCGCGCCCGCCGGCACGCCGAGAAGTTCACCGCGCTGGCGGACGCGATCGAATCGGGCGTCGGCGCCGAGCGGCTGGCTGCCGAACTGCGCGCCGTGGACGGCCCGTTCGGCCGGCTGGACGCCCGCACCTGCTAGAGCGGTCAGCAATCGGCTAGGGGCGGGGCCTGCCAACTGGGCTGGCAGAGCGAGTCAGCCGGTTAGCAGAGCGAGTCAGCCGACCGGCTGGCGGACCCGAAACGTATGTCCGCTCTGCCCCGGCGTCAACGCCTCAGCGGACGAAGCTGAACAGCCGCTGATTCGGTGGTACCGCCGCGGGTTCTCCGTCGAAGCGGTTCGCCCCGACCGAGCCCTGCACGCCCGGTGGCGCGGTGAAGGACAGCTCGGCAAAACCGGCGGCGGTCAGCCATTCCCGGATGGACGGAGTCAGGTCCGGCGCGCGGCGGGACCGGGTCCAGATCAGCGTCGCGCCGGGCCGGCACAGGGCTGGCAGGGACTCGATCGACCGGCGCACATCGGCGTCGGTGAGGTTGCCGAACACCCCGCAGAACAGCACCAGGTCAGCCGGCGCGGCGTCGAGGTAGGAGTTGGACAGGCCCGCGTCGCGGTCCAGCAACCGCACCCCGGTCAGGCCGGTGTCGCGGCAGAACCGCTCGGCCCGGTCTAGGTTCCGGCGATCGGTCTCCAGCAGGGTGACCTCGACCCGACCTGGCAGCCGCTCGTCCTGCTCGGCCAGCACGCCGAGGATGTCGCGGCCATCGCCCGCGCAGGCGCTGAGCACCGTCACCGGTTGGCTCTGGCTGGCAGCGTGGTCGGTCTGGCTGGCAGCGTGGTCGGCAAGCGCGCGACGGATCTCGGACCGGACCACGACCAGCCGGGCCGACAGCGCCGAACCCGGGTCGGCGTAGTCGTCGTGCCAGGCGTTCCAGTCGGTTCGCGGCCCGGCCTGGCCGTGCTCGAGCGTCATCCGCTGGCCACCCGCCGGAACGCTTCGGCCAGCCGGCCCGCCGCGTACCCGGCAGCGCGGGCCTGGGCGCCGAGCATCCCCCGCATCATCTGATCGAGCAGCTCGGCCGGACGCGCCGGATCGTGCTGTGAGGCGTGTGCCCTGATCGCGGCCAGCTTCGCCGGATAGTCGTCGGTGACGTCGATGAACAGGTTCGGATCGGGGTCGCCCACCAGCCAGACCTCGGACACCGTCCACGGCCGCAGGCCGCGCTCGGCCAGTTCGGGGTGGGCGTGTCCGTTGCGGGCGTCGGGATAGACCGCGCACAGGGTGGCCTCGCCGGCAGCGAGGTGGTCGGGGTGGGACATGATCAGCCGGTCCAGGTCGCGGCGCGGCGAGTGACTGATCACCACGTGGGGACGGAGCCGGCGGATCTGTCCGGCCAGCTCGCGGCGCAACTCGAGGCCCGGCGTCAGGGCGCCGTCCGGATAGCTCAGAAAGGTGAGGTCGCTGACCCCGACCAGGTGCGCGGCCAGCCGCTGCTCCCGCTGGCGCAGCGCCGCCACCTTCTCGCGCGGGGCGCCGGCCGCCTCGCCCGCCTGGCCGTCGGTGATCACGCAATAGCTGACTGCGACGCCGCGACCGGCCAGGCCCGCGACCGTGCCGGCCGCCCCGTAGTCGATGTCGTCCGGGTGCGCTGCCACGCACAGCACCCGGCTGATCTCGGCAGGACTCAGCATGCGCCGATCCTAGGATCCGGTGATCACGCTTTCGTGCCGCGGCGTGCCCGGTAGTCGGCGGGCCCGGTACTGAGCGTGCCCGGTACTTGGCGTGCCCGGTACTTGGCGTGCCCGGTTCCTCGCGGCGTTACCCTCGATCCGCTCGCCCTGCCACCGCAACCATCCCGAGGAGCCGCACGACATGCGCCGGCCAGCCACCTCCACGGTCACCGGGCTTCGCCGCGCGGTCAGCGAGGCCGTGGAGGCCGCGCTCAGCCGCGACGCCGACCGGTTCGCCCTGGCGGCCGGTCGGCTGGACATCCAGGACCAGCAACGGCTGGCCCTGGTGCAGGCCTGGGTGCTGCGCTGCCTGCTGGAGCAGCTGCATCCGGACGGCCTGTCCAGCGCTGACGCCCAGGACGTCCTGCGACGCTGCTTGCTGTCAGCCGCGGCCTGGTACCCGCAGGCTGATCCGAGCGTCCTGGTGCTGGTGCTGACCGGCGCGCTCGGCCTGGCCGATCCGGACGAGGCATCTGCCGCTGTCGGATCGGCGGCGTTGAGCCACGGTGCGGCATTGCTGACCGCTGACCTGCTGGGCGCGGCCGGCAGCCCGCTGACCGGCTACCTGGACGCGGCCTTCGCCGAGCTGGAACGCGCCGAGACGATCGAGCTGCCCTGACCAGGCCGGTCGCCCTCGCGGACCGGGCTCGGCGCTAGCTCGACGGGCAGGTCAGCGCGCGGCGTACCTCACTCGGTGTCGCGACGCCCGGCCGGCTGGCCGCGACGCCCGGCCGGCTGATCGCGACGCCCGGCCGGCTGATCGCTTCGCCGCCCCAGCGCATAGCCGCCCGAGCACGCCGCGATCACACCCAGCAGCCCGACTGCGATCGACAGCAGCACCAGCAGGGCGCTGAGGTCCGGCTCGGCGTCGTCGGCGTCATCGACGAAGACCTCGGCGATTCCGGTGCAGCTCAGCCGGAACTGGCCGGTGCTGGGAGCCACCATGGTGGCGAAGATATGCAGGTTGCGGTCGTCGTCCGTCGTCGAGGCCAGCGCCAGCGGGGTCGGCGTTCCGGACCCGGAGGTGATGAAGCACGCCAGGTTGGGCAGCACGCCGGCCTGCTTCAGCTCGGCCACCGGCCGCGCCGATGACAGCTGGTAGGTCTGGCCGGCGGTGAGGCGATAGGACTGCGGCGGGGTGGCTGCCGGGTCATAGGCGTGTTGCTGGCCGGCCGCGACCACCCGGGAGCCGCCGAACAGCACCAGCGCCAGCAGCAGCAGGGCCACCCCGGCGGCCAGCGTCGAGCCGCCTCGCACACCCCGCTGCGGGCTGCCGGACTCGGCGGCGGGCATCGGCTGCGCGCCCTGCGGCGGCGTCGGCTGCGTCATCGGAGTAAGGCACCATCTCTCGTGTGCGGGTGTTGATGGTGTCATGGGAGTTCCCTCCGCTGGTGGTCGGCGGGCTCGGCCGGCATGTCGGGCAGCTGGCCGGGCAGCTGGCCGCCCTCGGCCATGACGTCCGGGTGCTGACCCGAGGCACCCGGCCCGAAACCGAGCGGCAGAGCCATGACGGGGTCAGCGTCTGGCGGGCCGCGGCGGACGAGCTGGCGATCAACTTCGGCAGCGAGAGCGTGCTGGCCTGGACCCAGGCCTTCGAGCACTCGCTGACCCGGGCCGGCCTGCTGCTGGTGGCGGACTGGCGGCCCGACGTCATCCATGCCCACGACTGGCTGGTCGCCCAGACCGCGCACACCCTGCGCCAGGTCACCGGCAGCCCCGTGGTGGTGACCGTGCACGCCACCGAGCACGGCCGGCAGCAGGGCTGGCTGACCGAGCCGGTGCCCCGCGCCATCCACTCGGTGGAACGCTGGCTGTGCCGGGAGGCCGCGGCGGTGATCGCCTGCTCGCGGTTCATGGCCGGCCAGGTCAGCGAGCTGTTCCAGCTCGAACCGAGCGAGATCCGGGTGATCGGCAACGGAGCTGACTTCGATCCGATGGCTGAATCTCGATCTCAAGTTGAGACTGCCGACTCGAAGGGGTACCAGGGCGAGCCGCTGCTGGTGTTCGCCGGCCGGCTGGTGCACGAGAAGGGCCTGCAGGAGCTCATCAAAGCCCTGCCGCTGCTGCGCCGGGAGCTGCCCGGGCTGCGGCTGGTGGTGGCCGGCGCCGGCCAGCAACTGGCCGACCAGCAGGACCGGGCGGCCCGGTACGGGGTCAGTGACCTGATCTGCTGGGCCGGCTTTCTCGACGCCGCCGAACTGGCCGGGCTGCTGGCCGCCGCTGACCTGGTGGTGGTGCCCTCGCTGTACGAGCCGTTCGGGATGGTGGCGCTGGAGGCGCAGCTGGCCGGCACCCCGGTGGCGGTCTCGGACACCGGCGGCCTGGCCGAGCTGGTGGAGCCTGGCCGCACCGGCCTGCGGTTCGCCCCGCAGGACCCGGTCGCGATCGCCGCCGCCGTCCGCGAAGTGATGGCTGACCCGGCCGCGGCCCGCCGGTGGGCGGCGACGGCGCAGCAGCGGGCCCGGGACGAGTTCGGCTGGGCCGCGGTGGCCAGCCGGACGGCCGAGGTCTACGCGGCCGTCCAGCCCTAGCCGGCCGTCTTTCCCTGGCCCCATTGTGCGGCCCGAAACCGCGCTGAACGTCTCCGCTAGCGCAGTTTCGGGCCGCACAATGCCGCACAATGCTGAAACGCGGAGCGTCAGTCCAGGCCCAGCTTGGCGGCCATGTCGGCGATCGCGGCCCGGGTGTCGGCGCCGGCCGCGTGGTCATCGCGCCGGTTGCGGACCACCCTGGCCGGAACCCCGACGGCGACCGAGTACGGCGGCAGGTCACGGGTCACCACGGCGTTGGCCGCCACCACGCAGCCCTCGCCGATCACCGTGCCGCGCACCACCGACACCTTGTTCGCCAGCCACACGTCCGCGCCGATCCGCACCGGCGACTTGGCGATTCCCTGGTCCTTGATCGGGCGCTCGATGTCGGCGAAGACGTGGTCGAAATCGGTCACGTAGACCATGTCGGCGATGATGCTGGCGGCCCCGATGCTGATGTCGAGGTAGGCGTTGACCACGTTGTTGCGGCCGAACACCACCTTGTCCCCGATCCTCAGGGTGCCCTCGTGGCAGCGCAGCGAGGTGCCGTCACCCAGGTGCACCCAGCGGCCCAGCACCAGCCGTCCGAACCCGGGCCGGGCGTACAGCTCGACGTTCTTGCCGAGAAAGACGAAGCCGGCCGTGACCACGTGCGGATTGGCCAGCTTGAACCGCCAGAACCGCCAGTACCGCAGCAGGTACCAGGGGGTGTAGGCCCGGTGCCGCAGCACCCAGCGCAGGCTGGCCGGGCTGAGCCAGCGCGGCTGGCCGGCAGCGCGGGCACGGAACCGCCATCGGCCGAACACGGCTCAGTCCACAAGCCCGAGCAGGTCGAGCACCTCGGACGGCTTGGCGCACAGCCGGGACGCGCCGGCCGCCGTCAGCTCGGCGGCCGAGCCGTAGCCCCAGAGCGCGCCGGCGCAGTCCAGCCCGTGCGCCGCCGCCCCGAGCACGTCGTGGCTGCGGTCCCCGACCATCAGCACGGTGACCGGGTCGGGGTCGCCCAGCCGGCGCAGCGCCTCGCCCACCACCAGCGCCTTGGAGTCCCGGCCACCGTCGAGGGTGTCACCGCACACGGTCTCGAAGTAGTCGGCCAGCCCCAGGTGCGCCACGATCCGGCTGGCGTGCGGCTCGGGCTTGCTGGTGGCGACCGCGAGCCGGTGACCGTGCTCGGCCAGCATCTGCAGGGTCTCCAGCACGCCGTCGTAGCGGGTGGTGTCGAACATGGCGCCGCGCTCGACGTAGTGCCGGCGGTAGGAGGCCACCACCTGATCAACCAGGTGCTCGCCGACCAGCGGCGGCAGCGAGTGCCAGAACGGTGGTCCGAGCAGCGACCGGGCGGTGTCGTCGTCGACCCAGTCCAGGCCTGCCTCGGCGAAGCTGGTCCGCAGCGCGCCGAGGATTCCGGGCGCCGAATCGCTCAGGGTCCCGTCGAGATCGAACAGGACGGTGTTGATCATGCCGGTTTGGTTCCGGTGATCTCTACGTTGTAGAAGAGCCGGGCCGGCACGAATCGGGCCAGCACCGCCGAGTCCAGCCGGTGCAGCCGCTGCCAGTTCGAGAAGGCGAACATCGCCCAGCCGATGCCGAGCTTCTCGCGCGGGACGGCCGCCTCGAACGTCCGCACCGGCCAGCCGAACCAGGCGGCGGTCAGCTCGTCGGTGCGGGTGCGCACGCCGGTGGCGCCGGCCCGCTCGGCAACCCGGCGCAGCTCGGCCGGGTCGAAGGTGTGCAGGTCGACGACGGCCTCGAGCGCGGCGGCCCGGGATGAGGCGTCCAGCTCGGTCTTGGGCCGCGCCCAGGACTTCAGCCGGTCCAGCCGGGTGAGGCGGGTGGTGGCCCACCAGGTCAACCGGGACAGCCGGCGGGCGACGAAGTCGCCGTACCGGGTCGGCTCGCCCGCGAAGACGAACCGGCCGCCCGGCTTGAGCACCCGCAGCACCTCGCGCAGCGCCTGCTCGACGTCGGGGATGTGGTGCAGGACGGCATGCCCGACCACCAGGTCGAAGCTGTCGTCCGGGTAGGGAATGGACTCGGCGTCGGCGACCCGGCCCTCGATCTCGAAGCCGAGATTGGCGGCGTTGCGGCGGGCCACCTCGACCATGCCGGGGCTCAGATCAGTCACCGCGCCGGAGTCGATCACGCCGGCCAGCTTGAGGTTGAGAAGAAAGAACCCGGTGCCGCAACCCAGTTCCAGCGCCCGGCCGTAGGGCCAGCCGGCGGCGCCGGCGACGTGGGCGAACCGGTCGCGGGCGTAGTCGATGCAGCGCTGGTCGAAGCTGATCGACCATTTCTCGTCGTAGGTGCCGGCTTCCCAGTCGTGGTAGAGCACGTTGGCGAGCTTGGGATCACGCCAGGCGGCCTCGACCTGCTCAGCGCTGGCGGCGCCGATCACGTCGGCAGCGCCGATCACGCTGACGTCGCGGGGAAGGCTGACGTCGCTGACAGCGGGGTTGGGTTCGGCGGACATGGTCAGTTACCGACGAACTCGGCCTTGCCGGGCCCGGATTCGATGAAGGAGCTCATCCCGCGCTGCTTGTCCTCGGTGGCGAACACGCCGGCGAACAGCTGCGATTCCAGCCTCAACCCGCTGGCCAGGTCGGTCTGCAGGCCGACGTCGATGGCGGTCTTGGCCGCGCGCAACGCCAGCGCCGGGCCGCGGGCGAACTTCGCGGCCATCGCCTGGGCGGTCGGGTACACCTCGTCGGCGCCGACCACGACGTCCACCAGGCCGAGCTGGTGGGCCTCGGCGGCGTCGACGAAGCGTCCGGTGAAGATCAGGTCCTTGGCCTTGGCGGGGCCGATCAGGCGGGCCAGCCGTTGGGTGCCGCCCATGCCGGGGATGACGCCCAGCAGGACCTCAGGCTGGCCCCACTTGGCGGTGTCGGCGCTGATCCGGAAGTCGGCGGTCAGCGCCAGCTCGCAGCCGCCGCCCAGGGCGTAACCGGTCACCGCCGCGATCACCGGCATCGGCAGCTGGGCGATGGCGTCCAGCGAGGACGACACCGCGCCGCCCCGCCGCTGCATGTCCTGGGCGGACATGGTGTGCATCTCCTTGACGTCGGCGCCGGCCACGAACACCTTCGGCCCGCCCCACAGGATCACCGCCCGGATGTCGTCGCGCCGGTCGCACTCGGCGGCCGCCTGGCGCAGCTCTTCCTGCACCTGGATGTTGAGGGCGTTCACCGGGGCCCGGTCGATCCGGATGGTGGCCACGCCGTCGGCGACCTCGAGCGTCACGAACTCAGTCATGGCGCGAGCCTACCCAGGGCAGCCGACCTTATCGTGCGCGATCCACCTCAACGAGCACGGGCGAAGAAACGGCCGTCCTCGTGCTCGACGACGAGGTCCAGCCCGAAGGCCTTGGACAGGTGGGGCGAGGTCAGCACGTCGGCGATCAGGCCCTGGGCGACGACCCTTCCCTCGCCGAGCAGCAGGGCGTGGCTGATGCCCAGCGGGATCTCCTCGACGTGGTGGGTCACCAGGATCATGGCCGGCGCCTCCGGGTCGGCGGCGAGCCTGGCCAGCCTGCGCAGCAGGTCCTCCCGGCCACCGAGGTCCATCCCGGCAGCGGGCTCGTCGAGCAGCAGCAGCTCCGGGTCGGTCATCATCGCCCGGGCGATCTGCACCCGCTTGCGCTCGCCCTCGCTCAACGTGCCGTAGGTGCGCTCGGCCAGCTCGGCGACCCCGAACCGGTTCAGCAGCGTCCGGGCCCGCCGGACGTCCAGGCGGCCGTAGGCCTCGCGCCAGCGCCCGATCACGGCGTAGCCGGCCGAGACCACCACGTCGATCACCAGCTCGCCCGGCGGGATCCGCTGGGCCAGGGCAGCCGAGGACAGCCCGATCCGGGGGCGCAGCTCGAAGACGTCGACCGTGCCCAGCCGCTCACCGAACACCACGACTGTGCCGGTGGTGGGGTGCATGGTGGTGGCCGCCAGCTGCAGCAGGGTGGTCTTGCCCGCGCCGTTGGGGCCGAGCACCGCCCAGCGCTCGTCCTCCTCCACCGTCCAGTCCACGGAGTCGAGCAGCAGCTTGGAGCCCCGCCGGACCGTCACCTGATTCAGCTGCAGGATGGCGTCGGGGTCTGGTTGGAAGTCGGGGCTTACCACTCCCCCATCCAACCGCATGTTCACAACCGGTGAGAAAACGGCACGCCTGTGGCGGCGTAAGGTCGCCTTCGTATGGAACCCGCACCCGACCTCAGCCACAGCCTGGCGCACCGGCTGGACGCTGCCCCGGACAACCTGATCGCCTGGCCGGGGCAGCCGTTTCCGCTGGGCGCCAGCTGGGACGGCGAGGGAACCAACTTCAGCATCTGGTCACCGAGCGCCACCCGGGCCGAGGTGTGCCTGTTCGCCGGCGCCAGCGCCGAGACCCGGGTGCGGCTGGTGGAGAAGAGCTTTCACATCTGGCACGGCTACCTGCCGGGGATCAACCCCGGACAGCGCTACGGCTTCCGGCTCGACGGCCCGCACCGCCCGGCGGTCGGCCAGCTGCACAACCCGGCCAAGCTGCTGATCGACCCGTACGCCCGCGCCATCGAGGGCGACTTTCTCGACAACGCCGCGTGCTACGCCGACAACGACCTGGACTCCGCGCCGTTCGTCCCGCGGTCGGTGGTGGCCGTCGACGGCTTTCCGTGGGGCAGCGACCCCCGGCCGAACACCGCCTGGGAAGACACCATCATCTACGAGCTGCACGTCCGGGGGTTCACCGCTCGCCATCCCGACATCCCCGCCGACCTGCGCGGCACCTACGCCGGGCTCGGGCACCCGGCGGCCATCTCCTACCTCAAGCAGCTGGGCATCACCGCTGTCGAGCTGCTGCCGATCCACCACTTCGTCAACGAGCCGGCGCTGCAGCGGCGCGGCGCCAAGAACTACTGGGGTTACAACTCGATCGGCTTCTTCGCCCCGCACGCCGCCTACGCCACCCACACCGGCCGGCTCGGCGGCAACCAGGTGCGCGAGTTCAAGGCGATGGTGCGCGCGATGCACGCCGCCGGCATCGAGGTGATCCTGGACGTGGTCTACAACCACACCGGCGAGGGCACCCCGGACGGGCCGATGCTGTCGTTCCGGGGCATCGACAACACCGGCTACTACCGGGTGGATCCCGCCAATCCCGCCAAGTACCTGGACTACACCGGCTGCGGCAACACCCTGGACGTCCGGACGCCGGCGGTGCTGCAGCTGGTGATGGACTCGCTGCGCTACTGGGTCACCGAGATGCACGTGGACGGCTTCCGGTTCGACCTGGCCTCGGCGCTGGCCCGGTCGCTGCACGACGTCGACAAGCTGTCCGCGTTCTTCGACACCATCCACCAGGACCCGATCATCAGCCGGGTCAAGCTGATCGCCGAACCCTGGGACATCGGTGACGGCGGCTACCAGGTCGGGGAGTTCCCCCCGCTGTGGACCGAGTGGAACGGCAAGTACCGCGACACGGTGCGCGACTTCTGGGCGCACGGGGCCGGCGGCGTCCGGGATCTGGCATTCCGGCTGACCGGGTCCTCAGACCTCTACGCCGACGACGGGCGGCTGCCGTTCGCCTCGATCAACTTCATCACCGCCCACGACGGCTTCACCATGCGCGACCTGGCCAGCTACGACCACAAGCACAACGAGGCCAACGGCGAGGGCAACGCCGACGGCACCGACGACAACCGCTCGATCAACTTCGGGGTCGAGGGCGAGACGCCCGACCCGACGGTGAACGCGCTGCGACTCAAGCAGGTCCGCAGCCTGCTCACCACGCTGCTGCTCTCCACGGGAGCGCCGATGCTGGTGGCCGGCGACGAGCGTTACCGCACCCAGAAGGGCAACAACAACGCCTACGTGCAGGACAACGAGATCTCCTGGCTGGACTGGGAGGACACTCCGGCCAGTGCCGACCTGCTGGAGCTGACCCGGCGGCTGATCGCGCTGCGCAGGGCCTCTCCGGTGTTGCGCCAGCGTGCCTTCTTCGAGGGCCGGGCGGTCGATGCGGACGGCTGCAAGGACCTGGCCTGGTTCCACCCGCACGGGCACGAACTGGGTGAGCGGGACTGGTTCGACCGGGGCCTGCGCACCATCGGCATGTACCTGGACGGTCGCGGCCTGCGGCACCGCGGGCGGCGCGGCGAGATCATCCGGGACCAGTCCTACCTGCTGCTGCTGCACTCCGGCGAGCAGCCGGTCCGGTTCGCGCTGCCCGGCCTGCCCTGGGCCGATCGCTACCAGGTGGTGATCGACACGGCCGAGGCCGGCGGCTGCTCCTTCGCCGACCCGGTCGACGGCGGCGCCGAGATCACCGTCATGGGCCGCTCGGTGCTGCTGCTGCGCGCCGACCGGGACTGAGCGCCTGCTAGGCGGAATGCGTCAAACCGGGCAACCCCACTGTCGCGCCGATACGAGGGAGGGCCAGAATCATAGGTACGCCGCCGTGACAGGCGGCATCGGTGAAACGCTATCGAAGGGACCAGCTCATGCCCACCCGGCTCAACCCCTACCTGAACTTCCGTGACACGGCCAGCCAGGCGATCGACTTCTACCACTCGGTGTTCGGCGGCGAGCTGAGCAAGAACACCTACGGCGAGATGAACGGCAGCGACGACCCGGCCGAGCATGACAAGATCATGCACGCGCAGCTGATCACCGACAACGGCATCACGCTGATGGCCGCCGACACGCCGAAAGAGATGGACTTCAGCCCGGGCACCAACACCTTCGCCATCTCGCTGAGCGGCGAGGACGAGGACGAGCTGCGCGGCTACTGGGACAAGCTGTCCGACGGCGCGACCATCACCGTGCCCCTGGAAAAGGCCCCGTGGGGTGACCTGTTCGGCAGTTGCACCGACAAGTTCGGCGTGAACTGGCTGATGAACATCAACCAGCAGCCGCCGCCGTCCTAGGCGGCAAAGTCGGTTGCCACCGGCCCGGCGCCCGACCATCATCGTCGCCATGATCACTGACGTGGGCTGGGTTGTGGCGGGTTCGGTCGCCTGTCTGGCGCCGGCCGGTCAGCAGCGGAGTCTCGGGCGGGAGTCGACACCGGCTCAGCCGTGACCGCCGAGCTGCTGGCCGGCCTGCTCGCCGGCTACTCGGTCGCCATCCCGGTCGGCCCGGTCGGCGCCTACCTGGTCCAGCTCACCGCCCGGACGTCCTTGCGGGTCGGCGCGGCCGCGGCGCTCGGCGTCGCGACCGTCGACGGCGTCTACGCGGCGGCCGCCATGCTGGGCGGCGCCGCGCTGGCCGATGCCCTCAGCTCTGCGCTCGGTGGGCTGCGCTGGGTGTCGGTCGCGGTGCTGATCGCGGTGGCGGCGCGCACGCTCTGGTCAGGGCTTCGCAGGCCTGCCGGGCAGCTGACCGGCAACGGCTCGACGCGGGAGTTCGGTCCGGCGCGCGCCTACGCGACGCTGGCCGGCCTGACGGCGATCAACCCGGGAACGGTGATCTACTTCGTCGCGCTGGTGGTGGGGCTTCGATCCAGCGGCACGCCCAGCGCGCTCGGCCAGGCGCTGTTCGTGACAGCCGTCCTCCTCGCTTCGGCCAGCTGGCAGCTGGTCCTGGCCTGCGGTGGCGCGCTGCTCGGCCGGGCGCTCACCAGTGACCGCGGCCGGCGGTTGGCAGCGCTGGTCTCCGGCGCCCTGATCGGCGTGCTGGCGTTGAAGCTCGCCCTCGGCTGACGGCCCTGCCGCTTGACGCTGTCACCTGTCGGCCCGGCAGGTGGCGATGGCCACCGGCTGCGCCTGCGGCCTACCTGATCGTGATGCTGCTGATCGGGCGACTATCCCGCCGGGACGATCGTGGCCGGCCCTACCGGTGAGACCCGGGTCGATCACGTCAGGACGCGCAGCCAGAGCCCGGTGGTGTGCGGCAGCTGGCTGACGCTGAGCTGTTCGAGCTTGACTTCGGTCCCGCCCGGCTGGTCGAACAGCCGCACCCCGTCGCCGAGCAGCGCCGGGACGACGAAGACCAGGACCTCATCGAGCAGACCGGCCTGCAGGCATTGCCGGGCGACGCTGGCGCCGAGGATGTTGACGTACTCCTTCTCACCGGCGGCGGCCTTGGCCGCGGCGACAGCGGTGGACAGGTCATCGACGAAGGTGACGCCGGGCGTCGTGGCTTCCGCAGCGCGGTGGCTGAGCACGAACTGCGGGCCGGCCCACCGGCCGCCCAACGGACCCTCGCTGTCGGTGCCCCGATTCGGGTCATCGCCGCCATAGGTTCGATTGCCGATCAGCAGGGCGCCGATCTGAGTGATCAGCTTGTCCGCGATCGGGTTCGGTCCCAGGTGCGCGGTCAGCCACGACATGTCGCCGCCCGGGCCGGCGATGAAACCGTCCAGGGACATCGACGCCGAATACAGCAGCTTCGCCATGACTTGCCTCCGCCAGAGTTCCCTCGTTCGCCGGTACCGTGCTGCAGGTGAGTGTCGACCCATCCAACACCCCACCGCCGACCCCGCCCGGTCAGCCCTCAGTGGTGATCTACACCGACGGAGCCTGCAAGGGCAACCCGGGGCCGGGTGGTTGGGGAGTGTGGCTCACCAGCGGCGGCCACCAGAAGGAGCTCTTCGGCGGCGAGCCGCAGACCACCAATCAGCGGATGGAGCTGATGGCCGCCATCCAGGCGCTGACCGCCCTGACCAGGCCGTGCGCCGTGGTGCTCTACACCGACAGCCGGTACGTGCTCCAGGGCATCACCAGCTGGATCCATGGCTGGAAGCGCAACGGCTGGCAGAACTCCTCGAAGCAGCCGGTCAAGAACGCCGACCTGTGGCGCTCGCTGGACGAGGTGTCCGCGCGGCACGCCATCGACTGGCGCTGGGTCAAGGGGCACTCGGGAGACCTCGGCAACGAGCGCGCGGACGCGCTCGCCAATGACGGCGCCGCGCTGGTGATGGCGCCGTTCGCCTCGCAGACCTAACGGGATTCGCGCGGGACTCCGAGCTTCGGCATGCCGCCCAGGCCAAGGTTGTAGCGGACGTTCTCGGAGTACTCCGCCAGCTTCTTCCACAGCGCCGCATGCGCCGGCCACGGGATCGGGTTGTCGCCGTCCAGCCAGCTGTCACCGAAGGTGATCCAGACGACGGTCCAGTCGGCCGCCACGTTCCACCGGCCCCTGCTCCAGTCGATCAGGGCGCGGCGGATCTGCATCGCCGCCCGCGGGGCGTCGGGGAAGGTCGAGGTGGTGTGCACGGTCCACACCCGGAAGTCGTGCGACATCAGATCGAGCTCGAAGTCGCTCAGCACTTCCGGGTTGACCAGCACCGTGGCCATGTTCTCGAAGCCTCGCCCTCGCACACCGAAGATTATCCATCAGAGCCGCCCGATCACCGAGTTCCGGCCACGGAGTTCCGGCCAGAGAGTTCCGGCCAGGGAGTTGCGATCAGCGTCCGGCGTCATCGCCCGACCTGCCACAGCGGCAGACCAGCCGGCGCCTCAGGCGATGACCAGTCCCTGGCGACGGCCGCCGAGCGAGTCGAGGTGAGCGGTGATCCGTCCGAGCGCCGCGCGGTAGACCGCGAGAGGTCCCGCGGGAGTCTGCCGGTCGGCGATCGCCGACCGCAGCTCGATCAGCCGGAGTCGCGGCGAGATCTGCATCCAGGTCGGGATCGCCTCCGCCCTGGTGGTCACGAACCGGTGCGGAGCCACCTCGGTGAAGGTGAACCGGGCCATCACACCTTCGCGGCTTCCTTCGCTGGGCACCGCGTGCCGCGACACCTGGTTGCCCATGCAGTAGGCGACCCACTTGCCGTGCAGCTTCTGAAACGGTTGCACCACATGGGAGTGGGCCCCCAGGATCAGGTCGATGTCGGGCGAGGCCAGCAGCCGATCAGCCTGATCAGCCTGCTCCGCGGTCGGGTCGTGGTCGTACTCCGCGCCCCAATGCATGCTGAGCACCACGATGTCAGCACCGGCCTGCTTGGCGCGGTGCGCAGCGGCCAGGATCGCCGGAATCCTGATCGGGTTAGCCAGCCAAGGCCGGCCGGCCGGCACCGCGATGCCGTTGAAGTCGAAGGTGAAGGCGAGCTGAGCTACCCGCACCCCGGTGGCCGTCCTCATGATCAGCGGTCGGGCCGCCTCGGCTGCCGAGCGGGCGCTGCCGGTGTGCCGCAGGCCGGCCGCGTCCAGCAGGTCCAGGGTCCGCTTGACCCCGGCGTAACCCTGGTCGAGCGTGTGGTTCGAGGCGGTGCTGCAGCTGTCGTAACCGGCCGCCTTGAGCGCGGTCAGCACCTGCGGCGGCGCGTTGAAGTTCGGCCAGCCCGAGAACGGTCCCTGGGGCGCGGCGAGCGGGGTCTCCAGCTCGCAGATCGCCAGGTCAGCGGCCAGGGTGACCGGCGCTATTCCGGCGTAGATCGGACCGAAGTCATAGCCGGACCTGCCCGCGGCCCGGGCGTCGGCCGCCGCCTGCTGCCACAGCGGTGGATGGATCAGCACGTCGCCGGAGCCCAGCACGGTCACCGTGCGAGCCGGGGCCGGAGAGGGGGTGGAGGGCTGGATGCCACCGGGCGCCGCGGTGTTGCCGGCGCCGGCGGTACCGGCTGTATTGAAACCGCTGGATGCCTTTGAACCGCTGGCTGCCTTGAAGCCGCTGGATTCCTGAGTGGCGGTGGCTGCGCCCCGGGTGGCAGTGACGGGGGCCCGGGTAGGGGTGGCTGCGGAGGCCTGCCGGGTCGGGGTGCTCGCACCCGGGACTTCCCGGTCTCTGTCATCGGAGTGCCCGCAGCCGCTGAGCGCCACCGCGAGCACGGCGACCAGCATCAACCGGCAGGGGCCCGCGGCGAGGACCGACATGGCTGAACGGTACTCGCGCCGAGCCGGATTCAGGTCGAGACGGATTGCTCGGCACCGCGGGTCCGAGGATGATCGGCGTCGGCGGAACTGATCTTCGCTACGGGGAGTGGATGTGGACGTCAAAGAGATCAATCGTCAGGTGATCGAGCAATTCCGTGCCGGCGGTGAGATCGAGGGAATGCACCGTGAGCGGCTGCTGCTGCTGACCACGGTCGGGGCCAGGACCGGTCAGCGCCGCACCACGCCGATGATGTTTCACCCGGACGGTGACCGGTTGCTGGTCATCGCCTCCAACATGGGCGCCGCCAAGCACCCGGCCTGGTATCTCAACCTGATGGCCGATCCCCGAGTCACCGTCGAGGTCGGCGACCAGACCTACGAGGCGGTGGCCAGCACGGCCGAGGGCGCTGAGCGGAAGCGGCTGTGGAGCCTGCTCACGCAGAACTACCCGTTCTTCACCGACCACCAGCAGCAGACCGATCGCCCTATTCCGGTGGTGATCCTGACGCGCGCCTGAGCCGGCTCGCCTTCAGGATGGCACGGTGTCCCAGGTGGTCAGGCAGAACGGGTGCCCCACCGGATCGGCGAAGACCAGGCAGTGATCGGCATTGGGTTGGTCGGCCTACTTGGTCGCGCCGGCGGCCAGCACCCGCGCTTCGGCGGCGGCCAGGTCATCGACCACGAAGTCCAGGTGCAGCTGCATCGAGGACGCCGGGTCGGGCCAGGTCGGCGGGGTGTAGCCGGCGGCGGTTTGGAAGTCGATCCGACCGCCCGGGCCGTTGACGGTCGCCCACTCGGCGTTGACGAAGACCACCTCGCCGCCGGTGATGCCGGCGTAGAAGGCGGCGAGTTCACCGGCGTTCGGGCAGTCCAGCGCGACTGAGCTGAGCTTGATCGAGTCAGACATGACGTCCTTTCTCAATGGGGATCGGCCCTCAACGGGTGATCGGGGCACGCGCCGCGGCGGCGTTGAGGTAGCGCTGCTCGGGGATGCTGGTAGCCAGCCGCGCGGCGGTGGCATAGCTTGCCTGCGCCTGTTCGCCGTGGCCGGCCAGCTCGAGCAGGTGGGCGCGGACGGCGTACAAGCGGTGAAAGCGCCGCAGCCGCGGGTCGTTCAGCAGCGGCTCCAGCATCCGCAGGCCGGCGGCGGGACCGTCGAGCATGGCAACGGCCACGGCGTGGTTGAGGGTGAGGATCGGGCTCGGCGCGAGGCGCTCCAGCATCCGGTACAGGGCCTCGATCTGGGCCCAGTCGGTGTCCTCGGCGCGGGCTGCCTCGGCGTGCACGGCGCTGATCGCGGCTTGCAGCTGGTACGGGCCGACCGGTCCGGCCGGCAGCGCGGCCTCGATCAGCCCGACGCCCTCGCGGATGCGAGCCTGGTCCCACAGCGCGCGGTCCTGCTCGGCCAGCGGCACGAGTGCTCCGTCGGCGCTGATCCGGGCGGCCCGCCTGGCGTCGGTGAGCAGCATCAGCGCCAGCAGCCCGCTGACCTCACCGGCGTCGGGCAGGTGCCGGTGCAGCTGCCGGGTCAGCCGGATCGCCTCGTCGGTGAGGCTGACGTCGTACAGGCTCGCGCCGGCGGTGCTGGTATGGCCCTCGGTGAAGATCAGGTACAGCACCTGCGCCACGGCGGCGACCCGGTCCGGCAGCTCGTGCGCGGGCGGGGCGCTGAACCGAGCGCCGGCCTGCCTGAGCTTGGCCTTGGCCCGGCTGATCCGCTGAGCCATGGTGGGCTCGGGCACCAGAAAGGCCCGGGCGATCTGCGCGGTGCTCAGTCCCCCAATGGCGCGCAGCGTCAGGGCCACCTGCGCGGGACGGGGCAGCGCGGGATGGCAGCACAGCAGCAACAGGGCCACCGAGTCATCCACCGCGTTCGCGCTGTCGACGGTGTCGGCCGCGATGGTGCTGTCGGCCGCCGGGGCGAGGAACTCCGCCGGCGGCGTCCGGCTGGTGACCAGTTGCTCCCGCTCGGCCCGGGCGTGGTCCGAGCGCCACTGGTCGACCAGCCGTCGGGAGGCGACGGTGATCAACCAGGCGGTCGGGTCAGCCGGCAGTCCCTCGGCCGGCCACTGTTGGGCGGCGGCCAGCAGCGCCTCCTGCAGGGCGTCCTCGGCGGTGTCGAAGTCGCCGTAGCGGCGGGTCAGCGCGGCCAGGACGGTCGGCGCGCAGTCGCGCCACAGCTGCTCCAGCTGCCGCGCGCCGACCGGCGCCGTCACGTCCCCTGTCACTGATTGCCTTTTTCTGATGCCTTTTCTGATGCCTTTTTCTGATTGCCTGTTCCTGATTGCCTGTTCCCGATTGGCTGTTCCTGATGGCTCTACTGGTCCTCGCCGCCGGACCACATCGCCGGCCTGAGTTCGACGGTGCTGCCGGGACCGGCGAACTGCGCGGCGATCTCTTCGGCGCGCTCGCGGGATTGGCAGTCGATGAGGAAGAAGCCGGCCAGCTGCTCCTTGGCCTCCGCGTAGGGGCCGTCGGTGGCGAAGGAGCCCTCCGGGCTCCAGGCGTAGATCGTGGACGAGGCGGGATCGCCCAGCGCCTCAGCGGTCACGAACTCCCCCGACGCCGAGAGCTCGGTCAGCAGCGCCTCGAACTGGCGGTCCATCTCCTCGTGCCGCTCTTTCGGAATCGCCCGTCCCTCGGCGGTGTAGGCCGAGGTGGGGTGCCCCCACGGGTCGGGGTTGCTGTGGATCAGGATCACGTACTTCACGAGCAGTCTCCTTGCCGTTTCCGTAGCCCGTGCCCGGGCCTGACCTACCTAGGTCGGAGCCGATCGGTCGTCCTCGACACTATGACTCACGGCGATCCTGATGAGACTTACGACTGTCCCCATGAGCTGAGCGGCGCGTCGACGGCCTCGGCGCGCGAGGCGCCCCTCGGGCAGGATGGGGTGATGAGCTCCGCAGCGCCACCGGCCGCCGGCATCGTCGAGTACGGGCAGTCCTCGCTGTCTGACGTGCTGCCGTCGGCGCTGGCCGCGCTGGGGGTGGCCGGCGAGCCGAACCCGCTGGGGATCGAGCCGGCCGAGTGCGTCGTGGTGCTGCTGGTGGACGGCCTCGGCTGGCAGTTGCTGCGCGAGCACGCCGGGCATGCCCCGTTCCTGTCGAGCCTGGCGGGCCGCCCGTTGACGGCCGGCTTTCCGACCACCACCGCGGTCAGCATCACCTCGCTCGGCACCGGCGTCACGCCCGGCCAGCACGGCATCACCGGCTACACCACCCGTGCCGACGGGTTGACCGAGCCCGCCAACTGGCTGACCTGGCGCGGCGCCTTCTCCGGCGCCGACCTGACCGATGGCCACCCGCCCGAGCAGGTCCAGCCGGTCCTGACCTCGTTCGAGCGGGCCGAGCGGGCCGGCGTCAACGCCTCCGTGGTGTTCGCGCCCCTGTTCCGCGACAGCGGGCTGACCCGCGCGGCGCTGCGTGGCGGGCAGTACCACCGCGCCTTCACTGCCGCCGACACCGCGACCGAGGTCGCGACGGCGGCCAGGACCAGGGGCGGCCTGATCTACTGCTACATCGCGGACCTGGACCTTATCGGGCATGTCCACGGCTGCCGTTCGCAGGCCTGGCTCGCCCAGCTGGAGCTGATCGACCACGGCGCCCGGCTGCTTGCCGACCGGCTGCCGGCCGGCACCCGGCTGCTGGTCACCGCCGACCACGGCATGCTCGACGTGCCCGAGTCAGCCAAGGTCGACTACGACGCCGAGCCGCTGCTCAAGCAAGGGGTCGACCTGATCGCGGGCGAGGCGCGGGTGCGCTACCTCTACGCGGCGGCCCAGGAGATCGAGCCGGTCCGTGCCCGCTGGGCCGACGTGCTCGGTGATCGGGTGGCCCTGCTGAGCCGGGACGAGGCGATCGGGTGCGGCTGGTTCGGCGCGGCCGTCAGCGAGCAGGCCAGGCACCGGATCGGTGACCTGGTCGCGGTCGCGGTGTCCGAGGTCGCGATTGTCCGCCGCAAGGCCGAGTCTCGCTCGGCGACGCTGATCGGGCATCATGGCGCGCTGTCGGAGGCCGAGCTGCTGGTCCCGCTGCTGTCCACCTGAGCCATCAACGCACCTGAGCATCAACGCAGCGGCTGGCCGTCCTCGGTGAGGTAGTCTCGCCAGCTGCGAGTCGGTCGCCAGCCCAGCATCCGCTCGGCCTTGGCCGCCGACGTCCCGCTGGCATCGGGCCGGGCGAACGGGCGGTACTCCACCCCGTCGCCGTATTGCATCCGCAAAGCGGCAACCGTGTCAGACACCCCTGCGGCATCAGGGGAACAGATGTAGAACACCTCGTGCCCCGCCAGCTCCGACTCGACGCACAGCCGCAACGCCACCGCCAGGTCATCGGCGTCGATGTAGGACCAGCCGTTCACCGTCGGCTCCGGCGTGCCCGCGACAGCAGCGGCGATCATCGGCCCCAGGTTGCGGGCGTAGGACGTCGAGTCCTGCACCCAGGTCGGCCGCACCGAGACGCAGCGCAGGTCCGAGCGCTGCGTCGCCGCGGTGCACAGCTGCTCGGCGAAGTGCTTGCCCAGCGCGTACGGGTCCTGCGGGCGCACCGGGTGCTGCTCGTCGATCGGAAAGTAGGCCGGCTCGAACGGCCGCTCGGCGAACATCATGCCGGGCACCGTCTCTGATGACAGGTTCACCAGCCGCGCCACCCCGAACCGGACGCAGGCCTCGATCACGTTGAACGCCGCCAGCAGGTTGTTGGCGAACACCGCGTGCGCAATGTCCTGCGACGGCTCGGGAATCGCCGCGCAGTGCAGCACCGCGTCCATTCCCCGGACCAGTCCGAACGCCGCCCCGGCATCGGTCAGGTCGGCCCGGACGTAGCGCGGCACGCCCGGCAAGCCCCGCTCGTAGGTCGGCACGGCCAGGTCGGTGCACAGCACGTCATGCCCGGCGTCGACCAGCTCGGCCACGGCAGCCCGGCCGACCTTGCCCCGAGCCCCGGTCACCAGCACCCGCATCGCTACCCCCGTGCTCGCATCAGCAGATTCCTGCCGCATCGCGCCAGAGCTGTCTCGCCCGCGGCCGCTAGAGCTGGGTGGCGGTGGCGATCAGCCCGGTCTCGGCGAGGTTGGCCAGCAGCGGGTGCTTGGGCAGGACCCGCACGGTGTAACCGAACGGGCCGGCCTTCTTCAGCGGGATGTCGCCGGCGAAGAAGCCGGTCTGATCGCGCTCGTCGGCCAGCGTCAACGGCAGGATCTCGAAGGAGGTCAACCGGTTGTCGGCGTCCACCGGGCCGTAGACGGCCTGCACCTCGACGTCGCCGGCGGACAGGCCCGACAGCGCCACCTCGGCGCGCAGCTGCAAGAAACCACCCAGGCTGGGATCGCCCTCGACCATGGACTCGACGTGGCGCACCGCCACGTCCTTCCACGAGCCGGCCACCCAGTTCTTCCAGGCGGCCAGGTCCTTCGCGGCGCGGAAGTCATCGGCCACCAGCACCGCCGCGGAGTTGCCCGCCGGGGCGTAGAGCCGGCGGATGTAGTCGCGCACCATCCGGGTCGCGACCACCTTCGGGCCGAGTGACTTCAGCGTGTAGCGCACCATCGCCACCCACTGGGTCGGAATGCCCCGGGTGTCACGGGTGTAGAAGCGCTGGGCCACCTGGTGCTCGATGAGGTCGTACAGCCCGGCCGCCTCCACCGCGTCGCGATGGTCATCGGTGGTGCCGGTCAGCGAGTCGTTGGCCGACGGGATCTCCCAGCCGTTCTTGCCGTCCTCGCACCACTCGTCCCACCAGCCGTCCTTGATCGACAGGTTCAGGCCGCCGTTCAGGGCCGCCTTCATGCCGGACGTGCCACAAGCCTCGAGCGGGCGCAGCGGGTTGTTCAGCCAGACGTCGCTGCCCCAGTACAGGTAGCGGGCCATGCCGATGTCGTAGTCGGGCAGGAAGGCGATCCGGCCGCGCACCTCGGGGTCGTCGGTGAACCGGACCAGCTGGGCGATCAGCTCCTTGCCGCCGTCGTCGGCCGGGTGCGACTTGCCGGCCACCACGATCTGCACCGGACGCTCGGGGTCGGTCAGCAGCTTCTTCAACCGGGCCGGGTCGCGCAGCATCAGGGTCAGCCGCTTGTAGCTGGGCACCCGGCGGGCGAAGCCGATGGTCAGCACGTCCGGGTCGAAGGCGGTCGCGGTCCAGGCCAGCTCGACGCCGGAGAAGCCGCGCTCGATGCTGGACTGCCTGATCCGGCGGCGGATCTCGTCCACCAGCCGCTCGCGCAGCTCGTGCTTGAGCTCCCACAGCTCGACGTCGGAGATCTGGTCGATGGCATCCCAACCCTCGCCGGAGGCCAGGTCGTCCGAGCCGGCGGTGCGCTCGGCCAGGTCCAGGAACTCCCGCGCCATCCAGGTCGGGGCGTGCACGCCGTTGGTGATCGAGGTGATCGGCACCTCCTGGGCGTCGAAGCCCGGCCACAGGTCGTTGAACATCGAACGGCTCACCCGGCCGTGCAGCTGGGCGACGCCGTTGGCGCGCTGGCCCAGCCGCAGGCCCATGTGGGCCATGTTGAACTTGGTCGGGTCCTCCTCGGCGCCCAGTGCCAGGATCCGGTCCACCGGCACGCCGGGCACCTCGCTCAGGTGGGCCCGCACCAGATCGCGCTCGAAGCGGTCGATGCCGGCCGGGACCGGGGTGTGGGTGGTGAACACCGTGCCGGCCCGCACGGCGGCCAGTGCCTCGTCGAAGTTCAGCTTGGCCGGGCCGTCGCTGAGCTCGCTGATCCGCTCGATGCCCAGGAAGCCGGCGTGCCCCTCGTTGGTGTGGAACACCTCGGGCGCCGGGTGGCCGGTGATCGCGCAGTAGCAGCGCAGCGCCCGGACGCCGCCGATGCCCAGCAGCAGCTCCTGCAGCAGCCGGTGCTCCGGGCCGCCGCCGTAGAGCCGGTCGGTCACCCCGCGGGCGGCCGCGTCGTTCTCCTCGACGTCGGAGTCCAGCAGCAGCAGCGGCACCCGGCCGACCGAGGCCAGCCAGATCTGGGCGTGCAGCGTCCGGTTCTCGGGCAGCTCGAACATCACCCGGGCCGGGTTGCCGTCGCTGTCGCGCAGCGGCGTCAGCGGCAGGCCCTGCGGGTCCAGGGACGGGTAGCGCTCCTGCTGCCAGCCCTCCCGCGAGAGGGACTGGGAGAAGTAGCCGGCCCGGTACAGCAGCCCCACCCCGATGATCGGCGCGCCCAGGTCCGAGGCTGCCTTGAGGTGGTCACCGGCCAGGATGCCCAGGCCGCCGGAGTACTGCGGCAGCACCTCGGTGATGCCGAACTCCGGCGAGAAGTAGGCGACCGAGTTCGGCAGCGAGCCGGGTTCGGCTTCTTGCTGGCGTTGGTACCAGCGCGGCTGCTCGAGGTAGTCGCGCAGGTCGTCGGAGACGTCCTGCAGGCGTCGCAGGAACTTGCGGTCCTTGGCCAGGCCGGCGAGCCGGTCGGTGCTGACCCCGCCCAGCAGGCGAGCCGGGTCGGCCCGGCACTCCGACCACAGCTCCGGGTCGACCGATTCGAGCAGGTCCAGGGAGTCCGGATGCCAGGACCACCGCAGGTTGGCCACGATGTCACCCAGCGGGGCCAACGGGGCCGGCAGCGCCGCGCGGACAGTCAGCCGTCGTAATGCCTTCATTCCCCACACGATAGCGGCATGCGGTAGCGCTTACAGCCATCGCCCGGCTCCAGTTACGAGGTGTCAGCCCGGGGACGATACGGTGAGCGTCGTGGTCGGACGCATGGGACTCAACTCATTACACCCGGTGATAGCGCACGGCGAGCTGCCCTCACGGGCGGTGGTGGGCGAACCGGTGGGCATCGAGGCGACGGTCTTTCGCGAGGGACATGACGCGGTCGCGGCGTCCGTGCTGTGGCGCTCACCAACAGGCGTCGAGGCCGGTTTCAACCGGCTGCGCCCGCTCGGCGGCGGCTCGGACCGGTGGCGTGCCGAGGTGGTGCCCGACAGCACCGGCACCTGGCACTACGTCGTCGAGGCGTGGGGTGACCCGCTGGCCACCTGGTACCACGCCGTCGAGGTGAAGGTCGACGCCGGCCAGAGCGCCGACGAGCTGGCCAATGACCTCGAGATCGGCGCCCGGCTGTTCGAGCGGGTGGCCGACGCGCTCGCCGCCGGCGCCCCACTGGCCACGGACGCGGCCGGCGAGAAGCCCGAAACGGTGGTCGGCAAGGGAGCCGCGGCCAGCAAGGCCGGCACCACGGACATCATCACCGCCGGCGCCGATCCGTCAGACGCCGAACTGGCGCGCGCGGTGGCCAAGGACCTGCGCCGCAGCGAGGCGGACCTCGCGCTGCGGATCACCCGGGCGATGAGCGCCGAGGCGCGCGCGCTGGCGCACGACCACCCGGTGCGCGAGCTGATCACCCGCTCACCCCGCTACAGCGTCTGGGTCGACCGGCAGCGCGCGCTCTACGGGGCGTGGTACGAGTTCTTCCCGCGCTCGATCGGCGCCGAACTCGCCAACGATCCCGAGGATCCGGCCCGGCCGCTGCGGCACGGCACCTTCGCCGACGCCACCCGGCACCTGGACTACGTCGCCGACCTGCTCTTCGACGTCGTCTACCTGCCGCCGATCCACCCGATCGGCCGGGTCAACCGCAAGGGCCCGAACAACACGCTGAACGCCAAGCCGACCGACACCGGCTCACCATGGGCGATCGGCTCGGCCGAGGGCGGCCACGACGCGATCCATCCGGAGCTGGGCACCGAGGCCGACTTCGCCGCGTTCATGGCTCGGGCCCGTGAGCTGGACCTCGAGGTGGCGCTGGACCTCGCGCTGCAGTGCGCGCCGGATCACCCCTGGGTCAGCGAGCATCCGGAGTGGTTCACCACGCTGCCCGACGGCACCATCGCCTACGCCGAGAACCCGCCGAAGAAGTACCAGGACATCTACCCGCTCAACTTCGACAACGACCCGTCCGGCCTGGCCGCCGAGGTGCTGCGGATCACGCTGCTGTGGGTCTCGCGCGGGGTGAAGATCTTCCGGGTCGACAACCCGCACACCAAGCCGCTGAATTTCTGGCAGTGGCTGATCGGCACCGTCAAGGCACAGCATCCGGACGTGCTGTTCCTGGCCGAGGCTTTCACCCGGCCGGCGATGATGCACGAGCTGGCCCGGATCGGATTCACCCAGAGCTACACCTATTTCACCTGGCGCAACACCGCCTGGGAGCTGGGCCGGTACGGCGAGGAGCTGGTCGCCGCCGCCGACTACATGCGCCCCAACTTCTTTCCGAACACCCCCGACATCCTCAATGAATACCTGGTCAACGGCGGCCGTCCGGCGTTCGCGATCCGGGCCGTGCTGGCCACCATGATGGCGCCGTCCTACGGCGTGTACTCCGGCTACGAGCTGTACGAGAACACCCCGGTGCGCCCGGGCAGCGAGGAGTACCTGAACTCGGAGAAGTACCAGCTGCGGCCCCGCGATCTGCAGGGCGCGATCGAGCGCGGTGAGTCGCTGGCGCCGTTGCTCAAGCGGCTGAACGAGATCCGCCGGGCGCACCCGGCCCTGCAGCAGCTGCGCAACCTGCGACTGCACAGCAGCGAGAACGACGCCATCCTGGTGTTCTCCAAGCAGGACGCCGCCACCGGCGACACCATCCTGGTGGCCTGCTCGACCGATCCGCACAACGTCCGCGAAGGCTGGGTGCACCTGCGGCTGAACGAGCTCGGCGTCGGCTGGGACGAGGGTTTCCTGGTGGCCGACCTGCTCAGCGGCGCCAACTACGAGTGGGGCGAGCACAACTTCGTCCGGCTCACCCCGGACCAGCCGGCGCACATCTTCCACGTCCGCCGGCGCTGAACTCGGCGGCGCTGACCCGATCTTGACATTCCGGCGACTGGTGGTTGGGTGGAAAGTCAGCGATTGCACCGGCGTCGAGAGGGCTCTGTATGCACGATCAGCCGGACTACATCCTGCCGGCGGACCGCGAGGGCACCATCGCCTTCGACGGCTCGCGGACCTGGTACCGCGTCACCGGTGACCTGGACAGCGGAGTCGTCCCTCTGGTGGTCATGCACGGCGGGCCCGGCTGCACCCACGACTACCTGCTGCGGCTGAGCGCGCTGGCCCGCGACGGGCGCCCGGTGATCCACTACGACCAGATCGGCAACGGCCGATCCACCCACCTGCCAGGCGCGGACCCGAGCTACTGGACGGTGGAACTCTTCGTCGCCGAGTTGGACAACCTGCTGGCGGGCCTCGGAATAGCCGACTCCTATCACCTGCTCGGTCAGTCCTGGGGCGGCATGCTGGGCGCTGAGTTCGCGGTTCGCCGACCAGCCGGCCTGCAGCGGCTGGTGATCGCCGATTCACCGGCTTCGATGCGGCTGTGGAGCGTGGCGGCGGATTCGCTGCGCGCTGAATTGCCGGCCGAGGTCGAGAAGACCCTGCGTCAGCACGAGGGGGCCGGAACCACGGATTCACCGGAGTACCACGAGGCGATGAAGGTGTACTACGACCGCCACGTGTGTCGAGTGGTTCCCAATCCACCCGAGGTTGCGATGAGCTTCGCCGCGATCGAGGACAACCCGACCGTCTACCACACCATGAACGGACCGAGTGAGTTCCACTGCATCGGTTCGCTGAGAAGCTGGTCGGTCATCGACCGGCTGCCGCAGATCGAGGTTCCCACCCTGATCATCTCCGGCCATTACGACGAGGCGGCACCGGTCGCGGTGCGGCCATTCTTCGAGCAGATTCCCGATGTGCGCTGGCGAATCTTCGACAAATCCAGCCACATGCCTCATGTCGAGGAGACCGAGCGCTTCCTGTCCGTGGTCCGGAGCTTTCTCGACGGCGCCGAACCGGACGGCGCCGATCCTGCCCGGTTCTGACCGGTTCTGACCGGTTCTGACCGGTTCTGACCGGCGAGTCAGCTGGCGCGCGAGCACACGACAGCGGGTGGCTACCCCTCCCCCACCCTGACCAGCCGGGCGCGACAACGAGGGTGATTCTCAGGGCCGTCCCCGATGCCTGGATGCCACCTGCGGCCGATGCTTGGTACATCGAGCCGCACCGAGCGGCGCGGGCCTACCGGCCAACGAATCGAAGGAGAAACGAACATCATGGGGTCCATCCACGACCTGTTCCGCCGCCACGGGCTCACCCGCCCGAGCGAAGGGCGCATCCTCGGCGGCGTCTGCGCAGGCCTCGGCCGCAGGATCGGCCTGGAGCCCTGGCCCGCGCGGTTGCTGTTCCTGCTCGTCCTGCTCGTGCTACCCGGCTGCCAGGTGCTTCTCTACCCCATCCTCTGGATCCTGATGCCCAAGGCCCAACCCGGCGAGGTCAGCATCACCGCCGAGGTTCCGACGCCACCTGCATAGTTGGGCGGCTGCCTGGTTGGGCGGCTGCCTGGTTGGCCGTCACCTGGCAGTTCGCTCAACGCCGTATTTGCCTTTGCTCATATGGCTTTGTCTGGCCGGTTCTGTCGTACCCCTGCTCTAGATTTCAGGTATGACAACGGCGTTGGCGGGCGAGGTGGTGGCTGCAGCCGACGCCGCACTGGCCGCCGTGTCCGAGTTGACCTCGTGCGATCTGACGGCCCTTGATGAGCGCCAACTGCTGGACGTGATCCGCGCAGTGGAGAAGATCCGCCGCATGGCCGAGTCGTTCGACAACGTCACCATCCCGGAACTGGAAGCCCGCGGCATCCCCGCACGGTATGTGCTGCGGGGCACCAGCCAGTTCGTCGCGGGGCTGCTCAATCTGGCGCCCTCAGAGAGCGGCGCACGTGTCAGGCATGCCCATGAGCTCGGTGCCCGGGTGCAGCTGTCCGGCCAGATCAGCCCGCCGCTGCTGCCCGGGCTGGCGGCTGCTCGCGCCGCGGGCATGGTGACGAGCAAGCAGGTGGACGTGATCATCCGGTGCCTGGGCACACTGCGCGGTGCCCAGTTGCCCGTCGATGAACTGGCCAAGGCTGAGATGTTCCTGGTCGAACAGGCTGAACTCTTCGACGCCGCGACGCTGGCGGGGATCGCCAAGCAACTGCTGGACACCCTGCTTCCGGACGGCACGCTGGCTGACGAGCGGTTGCAGCAGCGGCGTCGGTTCTTGAGCTGCGTGCCGAATGGCGAGGGAATGCATCGGCTCACCGCGGACCTCGATACCGAAACGGCCGCCCTGGCGTTGACGGTCCTGCACTCGCTGGCGGCGCCGAAGCCCTCCGCCGACGGTGACCGCGACGAGCGCACCGCCGGGCAGCGCATGCACGACGCATTACGGTCGGTATTGAAGATCGCCCAACGTTCAGCGGAGCTTCCCAGATCAGCGGGCCTGCCGGCGACCGTGCTGATCACCATGACGGTCGAGCAGTTCGAAACCCGGACCGGCCTCGCGGCAACCAGCTTCGGACAGAAGATGTCCGTCGATCAGGCGCTGCGGATCGCCGATCAGGCCTGCGTCGCCTGGGTGGTGCACAACAGCAAGGGTGGCGTCCTGAATTACGGCACCACCCAGCGGTGCGCTACCGAGAAGCAGACATTGGCGTTGATCGCCCGAGACAAGGGCTGCGCCTTTCCGGGCTGCACCGATCCTCCGGAATGGACCGAAAAGCATCACGTAATCCCATGGTCCCAAGGCGGCCAGACTGATCTGAACAACTTGGTGTTGCTGTGCGATCACCACCATGATCGAATCGACAGTCACGGCTGGCGCATCGTCATGCAAGCCGGGGTGCCCTGGTTTGTGCCGCCGCGATGGATCGACGCCGGCCAAACACCCCGACGCAATCACCGGTGACACTGACGGCGATACCCGCCTGACCTGCCTCGCCCTGACCCCTGCCTCGCCCTGACCCTGCCTCGCCCTGGCCCTGCCTCGCCTGACCCTGCCTCGCCTGACCTGGCTCGGCCTCGCCTGCCTCGCCCTCGCCTAGGCTCGGCCTCGCCTTGGCTTGGCCATTCCCATCGATCATGGCCGGGATGGCTGACCGGAGCGCCGAGCGCATGATCGGCGGCGGAAGCACCGGCGGCGCCCGGATCGAGATATCGGCGTTGCGAGGACCTCAGTGAGTCTCGCTCACTCATCAGGTCGGTGACCTCATTCGCCCATCAGGTCGGCGACCGCGACGATCTTGTCCGGACGCAACCGCACCAGCAGCTCGCCCGCTACCGCGTTGCGTCGGCCATACGCTTCGGCCTCGGACTCCTCGACGTAGCGGCGGGCGATCGCGGTCGACACCGGCAGCATCTCGTCGAGGTCTTCTGAGAGTTCGACGCTGCCCTGCACCATCACGAAGGCGTACGGCGGCTCCTCGAGGTCGACGGTCAGCGCCGCCCGCGGGTCGCGCCGCAGGCTGCGGCCCTTGACGGTGTTCGCGCCGGTCATGAACAGCAGGTCGGGTCCGTCCAGGATGAACCAGATCGGCGCCACGTGCGGGCGGCCATCGGCCATGGTGGTCGCCAGCTTGCCAGTCCGGGTGCCCTCGGTCAGGAACGCTCTGGCCTGTTCGTCGGTCATCGGGTGCGCCATGCCAGCCACTATGCCGCAGCGGATAGCCGCGGATAGCCCCAGCCTCATGGCATCCACCCGTCCAGTCCAGAAGCTTGAGCCGCCGGCCCGCACTCGAAGTACGGTGAGGGATGACCACAGTCCGGCGCTGGCTCGCCGTGCTTGCCGCCACCGCGGTGCTGGCCGCGTTGCCGGCACTGGTGGCCGCTGTTCCCGCCAGGAACAGCGACCTGTCGGCGGCCGAACTGCTGCGGCTGATCAACGCATCGGGCAACCGGCCCTACAGCGGTTACGCCGAGGCCACCGGCGGGCTGGCGTTGCCAGTCACCGACCGGTTCGGTTCGATAGCGGACCTGTTCGGCGGGCGCACCCAGCTTCGGGTCTGGCACCGCTCCAGCACGGACTGGCGGGTCGACGCGATCAGCCTCGCCGGCGAAACCGGCATCCATCACGACGAGTACGGCGACTGGACCTGGAACTACGAGTCCAACACGGTGGACCGGACCGGCTCGGCGGTGGCTGCCGACGTCCGGTTTCCGACCGCGGCCGACCTGCTGCCCCCCGAACTCGGCCGCCGGCTGCTGAGCCAGGCACTGCCCCGCGAGGCCACCCGGATCGGCTCGGACCGGATCGCCGGCCGCGATGCGCAAGGCCTGCGGGTCACCCCCGACCAGCCGGCCAGCAGCATCGCCCACGTCGAGGTCTGGGCCGACCCTGAAACCGGGCTGCCGCTACGGGTTCAGGCGCGAGGCAAGCAGTCCAGCGCCCCGGCGTTGACCAGCACCTTTCTCGACTTCTCCCCCGCCGAGCCCTCGGCGGCCGTCACCGCCTTCCTGCCGCCGGCCGACGCCAACATCTCCAACAGGTCATCGCGGGACCTGGTCACCGCCATCGACCAGTGGGCCGGCGTGGTGCCCCCGGACCGGCTGGCCGGCCTGGAACGCAACCAGCGCCTGCCCACGCTGGGCAGCGTCGGGGTGTACGGCCGCGGGGTGACCGAGCTGCTCGCCGTGCCGTTGCCGGACCGGATCGCGTACTCGCTGATCGAGGACCTGGCCGAGGCCACCGGCGGCGACCCGAATGCGTCGCAGCTGCGCCTGTCGGTCGGCCCGCTCAACCTGCTGCTGTCCGTCCCCGCCCAACCTGACTCGGCCTGGCTGCTGATCGGCACCCTGACCGCCGCGACGCTGAGAGGGGCCGCCGCCGAGCTGCCCGCCCATTCGGAGCTGGGCCCGTGATCAGGACCCGCGCTCTGACCAAGCGGTTCGGCTCGCTCACCGCGGTCGACTCGGTCGACCTCGACGTCCGGGCCGGTGACATCTACGGCTTTCTCGGTGCCAACGGATCGGGCAAGACCACCACCGTGCGGATGGTGCTCGGCCTGGTGATGGCCACCGCGGGCAGCATCGAACTGCTCGGCCAACCGGTGCCGTCGGCGGCCGGTCGGGTGCTGGACCAGGTCGGGGCACTGGTCGAAGGTCCCGCTGCCTACGGCCACCTCTCCGGTCGCGCCAACCTGAGCCTGCTCGACGCCAGCGGTCCGCGGCGGGCTCGCGGCGCCCGGGCCGACCGATCCGACCGGGTGACCGCGGCGCTGGACCAGGTGGGCCTGGGCGGAGTGGGCCGGCGGCCGGTCAAGGCGTACTCGCTGGGGATGCGGCAGCGGCTCGGGCTGGCCGCGGCGCTGCTGCGCAAGCCGCGGCTGCTGGTGCTCGACGAGCCCACCAACGGCCTGGACCCGCAGGGCATCCGCGAGATCCGCGACCTGCTGCTGCAGCTGCACGCCGGCGGCACCACGATCTTCCTGTCCAGTCACCTGCTGGCCGAGGTGGAGCAGCTGTGCACCCGGGTCGGGGTGCTGGATCGGGGCCGGCTGATCGTGCAGTCCCAGCTCGAGGAGCTGCAGGCGCCGACCGGACGAACGCTGGTGCGTACCCCGGACGCCGCGGCGGCGCTGGCACTGCTCGACGGCCGGGTCGAGCATCGCGACGGCGAGACGTTGCTGGTTCGCGGCGCTGACCCGGCGGCCCTCAACGCGCTGCTGGTCGGGCAGGGCATCCGGGTGCGCGAGCTGGGGCCGGAACGCCGCACCCTCGAGCAGGCGGTGCTGGAACTGACCGGGCCCAGCGCTGACCGGGTGGAGGTCCGATGACCGGGTGGAGGTCCGATGACCACGGCGGAGCCCCGATGACCACGGCGGAGCCCCGATGATCAGGGTGGAACTGCTCAAACTGTTCCGGCGGCCGCGGACCTGGATGACCATCGTCCTGCTCGACACGCTGCCGACCATCGTGGCGATCCTGCTGGCGATCACCGGGGTCGGCCCGCGGCCGGGTCAGGGGCCGGCGTTCCTGTCGGCGGTGCTGTCCAACGGCTCGCTGTTCGCGGTGGCGGCGCTGGCCATCGTGCTGCCGCTGTTCCTGCCGGTCGCGGTGGCGGTGGTCGCCGGTGACACCATCGCCGGCGAGGCCCAGAGCGGCACCCTGCGCTACCTGCTGATCCGGCCGGTGGGACGGACCCGGCTGCTGGTCGCCAAACTGGTCTCGGTGTTCGCCTTCGTCCTGGTGGCGGTGGTGGTGGTGGCCGGCACCGGGTACTTCGTCGGCCGGCTGCTGCTGGGCAACCAGCCGGCGACCGCGGCGGTCACCAGCGTCTCGGGCACCAGCCTGACCTCCGGCCAGATCACCGCCCGGACCCTGATCGCCATCGCGTACGTGGCGTTCTCGATGCTCGGGGTCGCCGCGGTCGCGCTGTTCCTGTCGACCGTGACCGACTCGGCGCTGTCGGCCAGCATGGGGGCGCTGGCGATCCTGATCGGGTCCTCGCTGCTGATCACCATCGACGCCTCACGCGCGCTGCAGCCCTACCTGCCGACCAGGTACTGGCTGTCCTTCATCGACCTGTTCCGCGATCCGATCATGTGGCGCAACGTGCTGCGCGGGGTGGCGCTGCAGGGTGTCTACGTAGGCGTGCTGCTCGGCGCGGCCTGGGCGAACTTCACCACCAAAGACGTGACCAGCTGAGCGCCGTCACCAGCTGAGCGCCATCACCAGCTGAGCGACGTCACCAGCTGAGCGACGTCACCAGCCGAAGCGACGTCACCAGCTGAGCGCCGTCACCAGCCGGAGCGCCGTCACCAGCCGGAGCGCCGTCACGAGCTGAGCCGGGCGCAGTCGTGAGCGGTCAGCGGCACCGGCGCCGAGGGCTGCAACTGGGCCGCCACCATGGCCGCCACCAGCGGGTCGCTCAGCAGTCCCGAATGGGTCACCGCCGAAGCCGGGCAGACGCTCTGGATCCTGATGTTGAGCGCCCCGGCCAGCACCGCCGACTCCGGTGGGATCACCACCTGGTCACGGGCAGTCCACAGCGAGACGGACACCGGGCCTTCGGGCACCTCGCTGCCGGAACCGGAGTTCAGCCTGGCGAGCAGGTCACTTGCCGGGTCGAGCTGCTGGCAGGCGATCGGGCACTGCCCGGCGAACAGCGCGCCGAGGCTGGCCAGCGCGGTGCCGTGCTGCGGCGATCCCAGACTGATCAGCCGGCGGACCGGGGCCGCGCCGTCGGCCTGGCTCAGCCACAACCGGGCCACCACGCCACCGGCCGAGTAGCCCACCACGTCGACCGACGGCGCGCCGGTCCGCTCGATCGCGGCCTCGGCGGCTGCGGCCAGCACCTTCGCCTGGGCCGCCAGGTCACCCTGGCCGTCGCCGGGCAGGCTGAGCACCTCGACGTCCTTGCCCTGCTCGCGCAACCGGCCGGCCAGCACGTTGAGCCCGCTGACCGAGCCGCCGTAGCCGGGCACCAGCAGCACCGGGCCGGGCTGGTCCTGGGGCACCGCCCGCGCCGTGGCCTGGCCGTCGCCGCGGCCGGCCAGCACCGCGATCACCGCCGCCACCAGCAGGATCAGGACCACGGCGCAGCTGCCCAGGGCAAGGCGGCGGCGGGCCGGAGCCAGCGAGCTGAACACCGCACCATTGTGCCTGCGGCAGGTGATATGAGATGTCGCCCTCAGGAGACCGTGGTTCGATGTGCTCATGCAGGCTTGGTTGATCTGGCTGATCGTGGCCGCCGTACTGGCAGGGGCAGAAACCCTCTCGCTCGATCTCGTGCTGATCATGTGCGCCGGGGGCGCCGCGGCCGGCGGGATCGCGGCCGCCGCCGGAGCGCCACCGGCCGTCCAGGTGGCCGTCGCCGTCGGCGGCGCGCTGGCGCTGTTGCTGGTGGTGCGGCCGGTCGCCAAGCGCCACCTGCAGGGCAGTGGAACCGCCCGGACCGGCGTCGAGGCGCTGATCGGCACCCAGGCGATCGTGACCAGCCAGGTCGACGCGCGCGATGGCCGGGTCCGGCTCGCCGGCGGCGAGTGGTCGGCCCGGGCCTATGACGAGACCCAGGTGATCCCGGTGGGCAGCCACGTCCAGGTCATCCAGATCAACGGCGCCACCGCGCTGGTCTGGGACAGCTCACGCTGAGCCCCGGCGGTATCACCAGCCCGGACCGGTGACTCTCCCTCTCCACACCGCCACCGGCGACACCTTCCCACCGACTAATCTCTCACTTACAGCTCCACCCACGAACCGTCATCTACAACTCCACCCACGAACCGTCATCGACAAAACTCGAACAACGGAGCTCCAACAAGGGGGAAGCCGGCATGGATGCGATTCTGTTCGCCGTCCTGATCATCGCGGTGCTCGTGATCGTGACCCTGGCGCGCAGCGTGCGGATCGTTCCGCAGGCCCGCGCGGCCGTGGTCGAGCGATTGGGCCGCTACACCCGCACCCAGGGTCCGGGCGTGGCGATCCTGCTGCCCTTCGTGGATCGGATGCGCCCGCTGATCGACATGCGCGAGCAGGTGGTCAGCTTCCCGCCGCAGCCGGTGATCACCTCCGACAACCTGACCGTCAGCATCGACTCGGTCATCTACTTCCAGGTCACCGACCCGCGGGCGGCCAGCTATGAGATCCAGAACTACATCCAGGCCGTGGAACAGCTCACCATCACCACGCTGCGCAACGTGGTCGGCTCGCTGAACCTGGAGCAGACGCTGACCAGCCGGGACGGCATCAACACCCAGTTGCGCGGGGTGCTGGACGAGGCCACCGGGCCGTGGGGCATCCGGGTCTCCCGGGTCGAGATCAAGGCGATCGAACCGCCGCCCTCGATCCGCGACGCGATGGAGAAGCAGATGCGCGCCGACCGTGACAAGCGCGCCATCATCCTGACCGCCGAGGGGCAGCGCGAATCGGCGATCAAGACCGCCGAGGGCCAGAAGGCGGCGCAGATCCTGAACGCCGAGGGCGCCAAGACCGCGGCGATCCTGTCGGCCGAGGCCGAGCGGCAGTCCAAGATCCTGCGCGCCGAGGGTGAGCGGGCAGCCCGTTACCTCAGCGCCCAGGGCGAGGCCAAGGCGATCGAGACCACCTTCAACGCCATCCACGCCGCCAAGCCCGACCCGGCGCTGCTGGCCTATCAGTACCTGCAGACCCTGCCGCAGATCGCCCAGGGCGACGCGAACAAGATGTGGATCGTGCCGAGCGAGTTCTCCAAGGCCTTGGAGGGTTTGGCAGGACTGGCCGGTGTGGCCGGTGGCGGTTCGGGTTCTGAGCCCGGCGGCTCGACGCCCAGCTGGCTGTCCGCGACCAGCGCCGGCCCGGCCACCTCCGCCGACACCGAGCCCGGCGACAAGATCGCCACCGACGGCTGGTTCGACTCCAACCTCCCGCCGGCCGCCCTGCAGCCCGAGGCCGCCATCGTGCGCGGCTCGGACAGCGATCCGGACTCGCTGCTGGCGCACCAGGGACTCACCGCGGCGGCGTTGGCCAGTTCAGCTGGTTTGGCCGGGTCGACCGGTTCAGCCGGCACGGCCTCAGCGAGCACCGCCTCGGCCTTGCCAGCCGGCTCGGCCGACGGCGCCGAGCCCGCCACCGCCCAGGTCCGCCCGGCCGAGGAGCGGTAAGGCCGCACCGCACATCATCACCTAGCACGGTGCGCGCGTCAGGCCTGCGCGCACCGGAGCTTCCGGGGCCTGATCGGCGCTCGGTTAGACTTGACCGCAAAGGCTCGGCGCCAAGGCCCGAGCGACCGCTCGCCTGGCCAACTGCGAGCATCCGGCGACGTTGAAGGTTTCGGCGTTCGCGTGCAATGAGGGGAACACATGCAGATCTGGCCAGGAACCGCGTACCCGCTGGGCGCCACCTATGACGGCTCAGGCACCAACTTCGCCCTGTTCAGCGAGGTCGCCGAGCGGGTGGAGCTCTGCCTGTTCGACAGTGACGGCGTCGAGACCCGGGTCGAGCTGCCCGAGGTCGACGGCCTGGTGTGGCACGCCTTCCTGCTGGGCATCGAGCCCGGCCAGCTCTACGGCTACCGGGTGTATGGCCCGCATCACCCCGAGCACGGCCTGCGGTGCAATCCGAACAAGCTGCTGCTGGACCCCTACTCCAAGGCGATCCACGGCCAGTTCGACTGGGACCAGTCGCTGTTCGGGTACAACTTCGGCGACCCGGACAGCCGCAACGACGATGACTCGGCCACCCAGATGCCCAAGTCGGTGGTGATCAACCCGTTCTTCGACTGGGGCGTGGACCGCCCGCCCAAGCGGCAGTACGCCGACACCGTGATCTACGAGGCGCACGTCAAGGGCCTCACCGAACGGCACCCGGAGCTGCCCGAGGAGTTGCGCGGCACCTACGCCGGCGTGGCGCACCCGGTGATCATCGACCACCTGAAGTCACTCGGAGTGACCGCGCTGGAGCTGATGCCGGTGCACCACTTCGCCAACGACGCGATCCTGCTCGACCGGGGCCTGACCAACTACTGGGGCTACAACACCATCGGCTTCCTCGCCCCGGACGCCAAGTACAGCTCCTCGAGCACCCCCGGCGGCCAGGTCCAGGAGTTCAAGGCGATGGTGCGCGCCCTGCACGCCGCCGACATCGAGGTGATCCTCGACGTGGTCTACAACCACACCGCGGAGGGCAACCACCTGGGTCCGACAGTCAGCTTCCGCGGCATCGACAACGCCGCGTACTACCGGTTGGAAGACAGCGACAAGCGCTACTACACCGACTACACCGGAACCGGCAACAGCCTCAACGTCCGGCACCCGCACTCCCTGCAGCTGATCATGGACTCGCTGCGCTACTGGGTCACCGAGATGCACGTCGACGGCTTCCGCTTCGACCTCGCCTCGACGCTCGCGCGCCAGTTCCACGAGGTCGACCGGCTGTCGGCGTTCTTCGACCTCATCCAGCAGGACCCGGTCGTCTCGCGCGTGAAGCTCATCGCCGAGCCGTGGGACGTCGGCGAGGGCGGCTACCAGGTGGGCGGGTTCCCGCCGCTGTGGACGGAGTGGAACGGGCGCTACCGCGACACCGTGCGCGACTTCTGGCGGGGCCAGCCCTCCAGCCTGGGGGAGTTCGCCTCCCGCTTCACGGGCTCGAGCGACCTCTACGAGAACGACGGGCGCCGCCCGTCCGCGTCGATCAACTTCGTCACCGCCCACGACGGCTTCACGCTCAACGACCTCGTCTCCTACAACGAGAAGCACAACGAGGCCAACGGCGAGGG